>JAIRXH010000195.1 GCA_031268385.1 Treponema sp.
ACGCCGCCGGTTTCGCCGCGTTCCTCCAGAGGCTCGGCGTAAGGGAAACACAGCTTCTTCCCTTTCATCAATTCGGACAAAACAAATACCGTCTGCTTGGGCGGGACTACCCCTTTGCCGGGGCCGGAGCCCTTCACCCCGAAGATCTCGTGGCGTACCGGGCTCACTTCGAGGCGCGGGGCATACGAGTCGTTGTGTGAGCCGTCTTAAACCATTACCAGTTCTATCCCCATATTCCGGATAAATTCCACCCATTCGGGAGAAAGTCCCGTATCGGTGATGATCATGTCCAGCTTGTCAATGGAAGAAAAGAAAACCGTTTTTACCGCGCCGAATTTGCCTGAATCCGCGAGGAGAATTTTTTTGAGCGAAGATTCCAGAACCGTCTGTTTGATAAGTACTTCAAACGTATGGGCGCAGGTCATTCCCAGGGTCTGATGAACGCCGGAGGCGGAAATGAAAAGCTTGTTCGCCCGTATGCTTTTAAGAAGAAGCATGCTTTCCGCCGACTCGAAGATCTGATCGCTGGGATGAAAGTAGCCGCCCGCCAGGATCAGCTTTATTTTGTCGTTTTTGTACAGCTTTATGATGATGTTAAGATTGTAACATACCACCGTCATCTGCATGTCCATGGGCAGGTAATCGGGCACCTTGTCGGTGGTAGAACCGTTGTCAATGATGATCACCTCGTTTGGTTCCACCAGCGTGGCGGCATATTTGGCTATGCGTCTTTTTTCTTCACTCATGATGTTGCTTGCGTAGGACAAGTTGTAAATACTTTCGATATTTTCAAACACAGGCGCCGAATCGTCCTGTATAAAGATCGCCCTGCCGTGGCTGCGTTCCACTATGTGATTGTTCACAAGTTCATTCAGATCCCGGCGTACCGTCATGTCCGAAACGCCCATTTCTTCCGCCAGATCCCGAACCATGGCCGTCTTGCGGATTCGGAGATTGGAAATCAGGCGGTTCATGCGCTGGTTTTTTTTGTTCAATCTTGTATCCTTTTGCTACAAAGAATATAACCAAATTCAAACAAGATCAACATTTTTGTTCGAAATTTGTTTTATTTTTAATGATATATATAAAAATAAAGTCAAATCAACATAATAATCACAGAAAGCGAACAAAATTTGTTGACAATTTATATATTGTGTTCTAAAATAAGTTAATTATATCTCAGGAGGAAAATATGAAAAAGGGGTTTAAAGTTTGCATAATCTCTTTGCTGGTGTTGATATTGGTTATGACCGCCTGTAGAAGTGGAAAAAACGAAAATTCGTCCGGTGACAGGACAACTATACGTTACTCTACTCTGGCCAATGGCCGGGATGCCAATGCCATCAAGGAACTTGTCGATCATGCGATGTCGGGGAATCCTGATATTAATATCGAATTTGAACCGGTAGTCGGCGATTGGTGGGATCTGAACCAAAAGTATGTTTCCCAGATCGCCGCCGGCGATCCCCCTGACATTATCCGCCATGCTGAAAGTTTTATGACTCTTCTTTCTACTAATGATTATGCGGTCGATCTTGGTCCGCGTATTAAAACTCTGGATATGAGCAATTACTATGAAAACACTTTTTCCCGGTATGCGGGAAAACAGATCATGGTACCAGTGGGTATTTATTCCCAAGCCTTGTTTTATAACCGGGATATGTTCGAAAAGGCGGGTGTTCCCGAACCACGTGGTTATGATAATCCGTGGACCTTTGATGAATTCCGCGCAGCCGCTAAGGCCTTGACTGGCGGTAGCGGAACTTCCAGGGTGTACGGTTTTGCCATTCCCTTTGATCCCGCTAAATGGTCAGGTTTCTTGTGGGGTAACGGCGGCGATTTTCATGATGCCGATGGCAAGCCTGTTTTTAATTCACCCCGGTTTAAAGAAACCTGTCAGTTCCTTGTGGACTTGATCCAGGTGGATGATAGTATGGCCAGTCCCGCAAACGCCCAGGCAATCAGCCCATGGGATCTTTTTGAAAGTGGCCGTTGCGCCATGATCATCACCGGCCAGTGGGATCTTGTCAATGTTAAGGCCATAACCGATTTCAAAACCGGTGTCGCTGCCAGTCCCTATAATCCCAAGAACCCTGGAGCTGCTCCCGGCGAGCCCATGTTCCTTGACGGGTACTGTATCAGCAAAGGAAGTAAATTTGAAGAACAGGCATGGAAGGTGATACTTTCTTTTGTTGATGAAGAAGCTTCTGCGATAAATATCAAAAATGGTGTCTTTGGATGGCCCAGTAACCGCAATTATGCCGAGGCTCATCAAGCGGAACTCTTTACACCGCCCATAGATCCTGATCAGGTTGACGCTCTTATGGGGCTTGCCTATACGCACAATTGGCCCGCCCTGCCAAACTGGACTGAAACCGAGCAGAGTATACGGCGTTACTTTGAATTAATGACTCTTGGTGAAATCTCCGTGAATGATGCCTGTGAATCGATTCAAGCGGAAAATGTAAAATTCTATCAGTAACAAAGACAAAATGCCGGCTGTATTCCACAGCCGGCATAATTCCTCATGGGATGGTATGCAAATTTTGAAACTGAAGAAATCGATCTTGAGCAGACCAGATCGCATATGGGGTGCTATTTTTGTTGCCCCTCAGGTATTAGGCGCCCTTGTATTCATGCTGTTTCCCATTGTTTTCTCTCTTTTTCTCTGTTTTTCCGAATGGAAATTTACTGGAAGTCCGCAATTTATAGGGCTCGCAAATTTCAAAACAATTTTTTCCGATAAAACAACACTTACCGCATTTATTAATACGCTGCTTTTCGTTGCGATTGTGGTTCCCTTAAATTTGCTTTTTTCATTGAGTTTTGCCATGCTGCTGGATCGCAAAATTATAGGCCGTACTATATTCAGAACCCTTTATTTTTTACCAAATGTGACTTCCTCAATTGCCGCGTCCTTGGTGTGGGTATGGATTTACAATCAGGATTTCGGTATGTTAAACAGTTTTTTATCCCGTTTTGGCATAAACGGCATCAGATGGCTTAACAGTACCCATCTGGCGTTGCCATCTATTGCGATTGTCGTTGTCTGGCAAAGCGTGGGGAACAATATCATTATCTTCCTGGCTGGTTTGAATAATATCTCATCCACGCTGTATGAAGCGGCGGAAATTGACGGCGCCAACTGGTGGCAGCGTTTTTTCCGTATTACTATTCCCATGTTGACGCCGACGATATTTTTTATTGTTATTATGGGTTTTATAGGCGCCTTCCAGATATTTAACGAACCTTATGTAATGACCGTAGGTGGTCCGGGGAGATCAACCTTTACTATGGTATTGTACCTGTATATTCTGGGTTTCCAATTTTTCAGAATGGGAGAAGCTGCCGTGGTATCTTGGATGTTGTTTCTTATGATAGCGGCAGTTACCTTCGTTCAATTCAGGTTCCAGAAGAAGTGGGTAAATTACGATGTATAACAGCGCGATAAAAAAAGTTCAAAACCAGAAGATAGCGTTTGTCTATAGAGTGATCAAGGCTGTTTTCATGTATGGGACACTGGTGTTTTTTGCTTACATAATGGTACTGCCCTTTTTGTGGATGCTTTCCACGGCCCTAAAGGAACGGCAGGATGTATTCAAGGTTCCCATACAGTGGATTCCGAATCCTGTCATGTGGAGTAACTTTATTGACATTTTTAATGTGGTAAGACTTGATGAGGGATATTTGAACAGTTTTAGAATTGCAATACCCGCAACGGCAGGAACCCTGTTGACCTGCGCCATGGCAGGTTATGGTTTCAGTAAACTTCACTTTCGGGGGCAGAATATACTCTTTGGACTGATTATGGTTACCATGATGATCCCCGGGCAGGTAACTCTTATTCCCATGTACCTTATTTTCAAACAATTCGGATGGATTAATACATACCTGCCCCTTGTTGTTCCGGCAATCTTGTGTAATGCCTTTGGTGTATTTATGTTCCGGCAATTCTTTTTTTCTATTCCCGATTCCCTCATCGAGGCGGCAAAAATTGACGGGAGCAGTCCTCCAGGAGTTTTTTTTCGTATTGTTCTGCCTCAAAGCAAAGGAATTTTTGCTACCATGGGGCTTTTTTCTTTCATGGGAAGCTGGAACGCCTTTTTGGGCCCCCTGATTTATTTAAATAAGCCCGCCAAATATACCCTCCCCTTGATGATGGCTTTGTTCAGATCCACCACCGGTCAATCCAGTACACAATGGCCTCAGCTCATGGCCATTTCATGCATAGCGGTGGTTCCTGTATTGATTCTTTATGCCGCCACGCAGAAATACTATGTGCGCAGTATCGTCATAACGGGAATGAAAAACTAAACGCGGAAAGGGGAGTGTTGTTGTGCTATTACGAAAGAAAATCGGCGGAAGCGGCGTTGAAGTCTCTGAAATTATTCTGGGGTGCTGGGTAATGGGAGGCGAGCGGTGGGGAGGCGCCGACGATAATGAATCGATACGGGCTATTCACAAGGCTATTGATCTGGGCATGGATACCTTTGATACCGCGGAAGCCTATAATGACGGTTACTCCGAGGATATTATCGGCAGGGCTGTCAGGGGCCGGTCCTGTGAGGTTGTTATATCTTCAAAGGTTCAGGAAAGCCACATGCGGCGCGGCGATCTCGTTGCCGCCTGTGAACGCAGCCTTAAACGTCTGGGCAGGGACTGCATCGATATTTATTTTCTTCACTGGCCGGCCGGCTATTTCGGTGGCCCCGGCGTTTCTCTCGCGGAAACCATGGAGGTCATGTCCGGGCTGCGGAAGGCCGGCAAAATACGGGCCATTGGCATGTCGAATTTTACAAAAGAACAGATTGAAGAGGCCGGAAAAACCGCAAGAGTGGATATTTACCAGCCCCCTTTTAATATTCTCTGGCGGGGATCAGAGGCCGAACTTTTTCCCTATTGTGTTCAGCATAATATTGCCATTGTCCCCTATTCTCCCATCGCCCAGGGGCTTCTTTCCGGCAAATTCAAGTCCGGTCATGTATTCAGGGAAGGGGACAGCCGGGGAACTACGCCGCTGTTCCAGAACGGTCCCATGGAACGGGCTCTTGCCCTGACGGAGAAACTTAAACCCGTCGCGGATAAATACGGCAAGACCATGGCCCAACTCGCGATCCGCTGGACAAGCCAGTTTCCCGGCGTTACATCTCCAGTCGTGGGCGGACGGAATCCCGCACAGGTGGAAGAAAATTCGGGCGGCGCGGGCTGGGTTTTATCCGGGGAGGATTTTGACTTTATCGAAAATCTGTCAAAAGACTACCAGGCGGCGCTGCCGAAGTTCAAAAATTATTTTGATACTGAAATCGTAAAATAGAAGGAACAGGTCCCAAAATCAGGTTGGTTTTGGAACCGGTTACGGAAGAAACGGTCAATATTCCGTTTCTTCCCATAAATTCAAAGCGGTTTTCCCGAAGCTGAAGTTTTGGAAAAACCAGGAGGAGAGTTTCAAAATGCCCACGGAAAGAGAGACCCAATGGCTCAAAAAAAATCCCGATTATTACTGGATCCCCGGCAGGGAAACCGCTGAACGTGTAAAGAAGTCCAATGAGGTTTTCCATAACCGGCTTAAGGATTATGTTTTCAGGCCTTATCCCATAGGAAATATAGAACCACAGGGATGGCTTCGCCGGCAGCTGGAGATCCACGCGGCGGGCATGGGCGGCCAGCTTGATACCTTCTGGCCCAGCCTCAAGGAATCACGCTGGATAGGCGGTCACATTCAGGGCGAAAAAGATCCTGTGGACAACATGATCTACTGGCTTGATGGTATTATTCCCATGGCGTGGCAGCTGAACGATGAGTCTCTCAAGGCAAAGTGCCGGAAGTATGTCAATGAAATTATAGACCGGCAGTGGGACAACGGGTGGCTCATGCCCGATGAACCCGAAGTCCCCTTCAGGCTCGGCGGGGACGGCAGGGAAATCCGGGAGGAGGACACTTGGGAAGTTTCGGGTTTTTCCGAAGGCTGGGCGCAGGCGGGGATCAGCAAGGTGTTGATAGAATATTATGAAGCCGCGGGAGATTCCAGAATCCCTTCCGTTATAGAAAAGTCCCTGCGCTTTCTGGATACGTATCTTGACAAGGTTACCATCCGGAGCTGGGGTTCCATCCGCTGGGTGGAACTGCTTGTCCCCATTTACTGGCTGTACGAACGGACCCATGAGGAGTGGCTTATTCATCTGGCAAGAAGGCTCAAATGCATGGGATTTGACTGGATTGAATTTTACGGCAATGAAGAACTCTGGCAGTACAAGGAACCTATGGAACAGGGACACTGGATCAGTGTCAATCATGTGGTCAATAACGCCATGGCGGTGAAAACCGGCGGCATGGTTTACCGGATGACGCACAGGGAAAGCGATCGGGAAGGTTCCAGTCAGATGCTTGCCTTGATTGACAAGTACCATGGCCTTGTGACAGGTATGTATACCGGGGACGAGAATTTCGGTGGACAGCTGCCCATACACGGGAGTGAACTTTGCGCTGTTGTGGAGTTGATGTTTTCCCTGGAGATCCTCGTTTCCATTACCGGCCGGGTCGATTACGCGGACCGGCTTGAAAAGCTCGCTTTTAACTGCCTGCCCGCGACCTTCGATCCCAAAATGACGGTTCACCAGTACGTGCATCAGGTGAATCAGGTCCAGTGTTCCCGCAATGATGAACGGGTATATATGACCAACGGACCTGAAGCCAACATGTTCGGCGTTGAACCTCATTTCCCCTGCTGTACCACCCAAACCCAGGGCTGGCCCAAATTCGCGCAAAGTGTGTTCATGCAGGCTCCCGACGGTATAGCGGTAATTTCCTATGTCCCCGCAAAACTTGACACCCTGGTGTATAATGAGAATGTCGGTGTTACCATCAGCGGGACTTATCCCTTTGAGGACAGCGCCGTCATTACCGTAAAGAGCGGCGGGGAACATGCCTTTGCCCTATATCTGCGGATACCCGGCTGGATAAAGAACGCTACGGTAAGGATAGGGGACGAGGTGTTTGCCGGGGAACCGGGAACCTTTCTCAGGCTTGAACGGATATGGAAAAAGGAGACAAAAATAGAAGTGTTGCTGCCGGCGGAATATGAGTTTACGCGCCGGCCGAACCGGCTCGTGGCCCTGACTCATGGGGCGCTGGTGTATTCCCATCCCATAGCCGAACGCTGGGAACAGGAGAGCAAGCCTGAGGGAAAAGAGAAGCCCTGGCTCAACAACTGGAGCGTGTATCCTGCCGGAGAATGGAACTATGGTTATGTCGAGGGGACCGACCTGCGGATAAGCCGGAAGGAAGTGGGGGAATATCCCTTTAGTCCTGAAGGCGCGCCGGTGGAAATAAAAGTTAAGGCAAAAAAGGTAGCCTGGGAAATGGACAAGGGCGCCTGTACGGCGGCGCCGTCGTATGAATGGACGGGGAAAGATGTTGAAGAAATACGGCTTGTCCCCTTTGGATGTACCAATCTCAGGATTACCGAAATGCCGCTCTTGTAGCGGGGGAGGTATCATGATCAAAAAAATTATCAACGATCCTGATAACGCGGTCGGTGAAATGATGGAAGGCTTTATAGCCGCGTACGGGCGTTACTATGAAAAAGCGCCGGGGGTAAACGGCGTACTTTACAGGGGCCGCCGCAAAGACAGGGTAAGCCTTGTCATCGGCGGCGGCAGCGGGCATGAGCCGATGTTTTCGGGCTTTGTGGGAAGGGGGCTTGCCGACGCGGCTGCCTGCGGGAATATTTTCGCCTCCCCCGATCCGGGAACGATCTGCGAAACCGCGAAGGCCGTCCACGGGGGAAAGGGCGTTCTTTTTGTATACGGCAATTACGCCGGGGACAACCTCAACTTTGACATGGCCGAAGAGATGCTGCGGGACGAGGGCATACAAACCGCCCATGTCCGGGTCTGGGATGACTGCGCTTCGGCCCCTCCCCGGCGGACGGAAGACAGGCGGGGAATTGCCGGAGACGTTTATATGGTAAAGATAGCCGGCGCCGCCTGCGACGCGGGGCTTTCCCTGGAAGACGCGGTGAGGATTACCGAAAAGGCCAGGGAGCGGCTGCGGAGCATAGGCGTGGCCGTATCCCCGGGCAGTATTCCGGGCAGCGAAAAACCCGCCTTTGAACTTGGCGATAACGAAATCGAATACGGCATGGGGCTTCACGGGGAGCCGGGCATTGAGCGTACCGTCATGAAACCGGCCGATGAACTTGTCGGGATCATGTACCGGAACCTTGTGGGGGATATGCCCCTTTCAGGCGGGGAGGAGGTGTGCGTCCTTGTCAACGGCCTTGGTTCCACCACCATACTCGAAATGGGAATCGTGTTCCGCCGGGTGAGGCAGCTTCTGGAAGCCGGCGGGGTGAAGATCCACGACGCGGACATCAACAGTTACTGTACCTGTATGGAAATGGGCGGTTTTTCCATCAGCCTTTTGAAGCTGGACGGCGAACTTGAAAAATACTACGACGCGCCCTGTTACTGCCCCTTCTACGCGAAAGAAGGCCGGTAATGCCTTCCTTCCTCGATGAGGACGCCGCAAGGCGCATGATCGTATACACCGCGGACAAAATAATCGGGAACAAGGCCCTTCTTTCGGAAATCGACGGCAGAACGGGCGACGGGGATCACGGCATCGGCATGGCGCTGGGGATGCGCAAGGCAAAGGAAGCGGTCGGCGCCGCGCCCGGATCGGGCAATGTCTGGGATGTTTTCGAGAAGGCCGGGAAAGCCATGCTCATGTCCATGGGCGGAGCTTCGGGGGTCATTTTTGGGAGTCTCTTCATGGCGGGGGCCAGGGGGAACGAACCGAAGAAGAGCCTTTCCCCCGCCGATTTTGCCCTGATGATGGAGAAGAGCCTTGCCGCCATCAGGGAGCGGGGAAAGGCGGGTCTGGGCGACAAGACCATGGTCGACGCCCTGGAGCCGGCGGTAAAGGCCATGAAAAGAACCGAAGCGGAAGGCTTCCTTCCCATGTTTGAGGCCGCCGTCCAGGCGGCGGCGGAGGGAGTTGAAAACACCAAAAAGTACCAGGCGAAATTCGGCCGCGCCAAATCTTTGATGGAAAGGGCCGTCGGTTTCGAGGATCCCGGCGCCGTATCGGTGTGGATCATATTCCGTTCCATGCATGAATTTGCCCGCGAGGCGTTATCATAGGGAACGTTTTGTTGTAAGATGCCATACAAGGAGGCCCGTATGGAGCAGAACAATCCCCTCCGCCCTGACGCGCGGGAGGCGGTGCTTTTGGCGCGGCAAAGAGAGACGGCCATTCCCGCCTTCAATATTCCCCATCTTCCCATGGTGGAGCCGGTAGCGGCCGCCGTTGCCGGCGCGAAGATCACGGCGATCATCCATGTCGCCAGGGTTGAATGGGAAAAATTTTCCGCCGGAAGTCTTGAGGCTGTCGCCGCCGAATACCGGAAACACGAAAAACCGGGGTACACCCTTCTTGGCCTCGATCATGTGCCTGTCATTGACGAGGATCACAAGCGCGTCGATTACATGCCCATTCTGCGGCGGGCGGTAGACTCAGGCTACCAGTCCGTCATGATAGACGGTTCCCGGCTTTCCCTCGCCGAAAACATAGAGGCGACTCTGGAAGCCGCCTCTCTGGCGCATGACGCGGGGCTTGCCTGCGAAGGGGAACTGGGGGCGGTAATGGGACACGAAAGCGGTCCGGCCAGGCCCTACGAGGAGATATTTGAAACAAGGCTTGGCTTTACCGGCATTGAGGACGCGAAACGCTTTGCGAGCCAGTCACACTGCGACTGGCTTTCCGTGGCTGTAGGTAACATACACGGCGCGGTGGCGGAGGCGGCCCGCCATCAGAAGAAGCCCGAAGCGAGGCTTGACGTGGATCATATCGCGGCCCTGTACAGGGCGGCGGGCGTCCCCCTTGTGCTGCACGGCGGTTCGGGCATACAGATCGACTATATCAAAAAGGGCATACGGGCGGGCATCGCCAAAATAAACATCGGGACGGAGATCAGGCAGGTCTATGAAAAAACCATTGAAGCGAAAAACAGTGTAAAGGATGCCCAGGACGCCGTCTACGTCAGAGTGCGGGAACTGATAGAAAACATGGCCCTTTCCCCTTCCGGCATTTGACGGCGGCCCGGTTTCAGCGCCGGTTTTGAAACCGGAAAGAGACGGGCCCCGAAGGACATCCTGAAACCCCGCCGGGAATTGCCGCCGCCGGCGTTTCAGGATGTGCGCGTCCGCTCCTGGCGCGGGTTTACTTGAACGGATTCTCGGTGGGGTAGAGCATGCCCGCGGGCCGGTTAAAGGCAATGTCGGGGACCCCAAGGTAATCAAACACGGTAAAGAGCGGCTTGCCGAATTTTCCGAACGCCACCGCCCCGTGGTGGGGGTAGTGTTTGGCGACAAGCACATGCCGGTAGAAGCGCCCCATTTCGGGGATGGCGAATACGCCTATGCCGCCGAAGGAATGAGTCGCCACGGGCAGCACTTCGCCCTGGGCGATGTAAGACTGGAGGCTTCCGTCCGGTCCCCCGTGCAGGCGGTAGAAGGTGATGTCGCCGGGTGCAATGTCGCCTTCCAGGGTGCCCCGGGTAACGTCGGGCTTCTTTCCCTTTTCAATGGTCCTGTTCTGGATAAGCTGGAATTTAAGCGCGGTGTTCTTTTCCTTCTTCAGTTTGCACAGCGGCGTGTTTCCGCAGTGAAATCCCATGAAGACATCCTTTCCCCCGTACTTCTTGTACTTCGGCTTGATGTCGTTTTCGAAAATATCGTCCGGTACGGAATTGTTGATGTCAAGCAGCGTCACCGCGTCCACGCTGACGCAGGCGCCGATATATTCGCTTAAGGCCCCGTAGATGTCGACTTCGCAGCTTACCGGAATGCCCCGTGAGGCAAGGCGGCTGTTGACATAGCAGGGGACAAAGCCGAATTCGGTGGGGAAGGCGGGCCAGCATTTGTCGGCAAAGGCGGCGTATTTCCGCGCCCCCTTGTGCTCTTCCGCCCAGTCAAGAAGCGTAATCTCGAACTGCGCCAGCCTGGGAAGCAGGTCGGGGTACTGGCCGCCTTTGCCCAGTTCCTTTTCCATGTCCTTCGCTACTTCCGCTATGCGTTTGTCGTCCTTGTGTCCCCTGAAGGAAACAAGCAGATCGAGTTCCGAATTCTCTTCGATCTCGACCCCGAGGTCGTAAAGCCCCTTGATGGGCGCGTTGCAGGCGAAGAAGTCCTGGGGCCTGGGGCCAAAGGTGATAATCTTGAGGCCTTTAAGTCCGATGATAGCCCTGGCGACGGGAATGAATTCCTCAATCATGCCGGCTATTTCTTTGCCGCTCCCGACAGGGTATTCGGGGATCACCGCCTTGAGTCCCCGCAGGCCCAGATTGTAGGAACAGTTGAGCATTCCGCAGTAGGCGTCTCCCCGTCCGTTGACGAGATCCTTCCCCGTCTCCTCTGCCGCCGCGGCATACATTACAGGTCCGTCAAAGAAACGGGCGATAAGGGTCTCGGGCGTTTCGGGGCCGAAATTTCCCAGGAAGACCACAAGGGCGTTGCAGCCCGCCTTCTTCGCCTCTTCCACGGCCTTTACCGCGTCCGCCTCGTTTTCGACGGTAGTCTTCACTTCAAAAATGGAAACGCCTTTTTTGCCGCAGGCCTTTACCACCACGCTTCGCCGGTTTTCGGAAAGGGAACGCACAAAGCAGTCCCGGGATACGGCGATGATCCCAAGGGTAACGTTGGGAATGTTCTCGATCATGATTGCCTCTCTTGTATGGAATTCTTGTGGACAGACAATTGTGTTCTTCATTGTGAAGGATTGTCAAGAACGCGCAAGGGCCCTTCTTCCGGGAGCCCCGGTGTCAATACTCTTCCCAGGCCTTTATTTCAAGGCCCTTTTCACGGTAATACTCAAGGGCGTCTATGAATTCACGCGCGGCCTTGATGTTGGTGAAAAGGGGAATGTCGAAATCCACCGCCATGCGGCGTATGATGTAGTCGTTTTTAAGTTCTGTTTCCCTGTTGTTTTTGGGGACATTGATGATCATGTCAACTTCACGCCGTTTGATAAAGCCCGCAATATTGGGCTCCTTCGATTCGAGCGGCCAGTTGAGGGCGCGCACCGGCACGCCGTTGGCCGAAAGGAACTTCGCCGTTCCGCGCGATCCGCACAGTTCGTACCCCATCTCCGTGAGCCTCCGGGCGGAATCGAGAAAATCAAGTTTGTCTTCCATTGGGCCCGTGGAAAGGAGTATCTGTTTTTTGGGGAGCCTGTAGCCTACCGAAAGGAACGATTTGAGAAAGGCGTCGGAAAGTTCCGATCCTATGCAGCCCACCTCTCCCGTTGACGCCATTTCCACGCCGCTTACGGGATCCGCGCCATGGAGCCGCGAAAAGCTGAACTGCGCCGCCTTTACTCCCACCCATTCAAGGTCAAGGGCCGATACGGGGGGCTTTTCAACCTTTTCGTCCAGCATGGCCCTGACCGCGAGATCTATCATGTTTACGCGGCTTATCTTCGAGCAGAAGGGAAAGCTCCTTGACGCACGGAGATTGCATTCGATGACGCGCACCCGGTTGCGCTGGGCGAGGAACTGTATGTTGAAGGGCCCTGTAATGTCAAGCGCGCGGGCTATCCGTTCGCTCAGGCGCCGTATCTTTCTGAGCGTTTCTATATAGAGCCGCTGGGCGGGAAGCACCACCGTCGCGTCGCCCGAATGGACGCCGGCGTTTTCTATGTGTTCGGTAATTGCGTGAAAGATAATGTCGCCGCGTTTTGCCACCGCGTCTATTTCTATTTCCTTGGAATTTTCAATGAACTTGGAAATGACCACGGGATGTTCGGGGGAAACATCCGCCGCGAGGCTCAGGGATTTTTCAAGGCTCGCGTCATCCCAAGCGACGTTCATCGCGGCGCCCGAAAGGACATAGCTTGGCCGTATCAGCACCGGGTAGCCCGCCCCGGCGGCGAATTGTTTTGCCGAGGCAAGATCGGTCAGTTCCTTCCATTCGGGCTGCTCTATCCCCAGGCTGTCAAGGAGACCCGAGAATTTGTTCCGGTCTTCGGCCATGTCTATGGATTCGGGACTGGTGCCGTAGATCACCGTTCCTGCCGCGTAGAGCTTTGTCGCGAGGTTGTTGGGGATCTGTCCGCCCATGGAAAGGATGATCCCGCCGGGCCGTTCCCGTTCCCAGATGTCCAGTATGCGTTCCAGCGTCAGTTCCTCAAAGTAAAGCCTGTCGCACATATCGTAATCGGTGGAGACCGTTTCGGGATTGCAGTTCACCATGATGGAATAGCGGCCCAGGGCGCGCGCCGTCTGTGCGGCGTTCACGCAGCACCAGTCGAATTCCACGCTGCTTCCTATACGGTACGCCCCCGATCCGAGCACCATGACCCCCCGCGCCGCCGGAGCGGTGTCGTCGTTTACCGCGCCGCCTGTTCCGTAGGTCATGTAAAGGTAGTTTGTTTTTGCAGGGTACTCCGCCGCCAGCGTGTCTATCTGCTTGACGCTGGGCCGTATGCGGTACTCTTCGCGGAGGGATCGTATTTCGGCCTCGCCTGAACCGAGCAGTTCCCCTATGCGCCCGTCGGAGAATCCCAGGCGCTTTGCGCGCGAAAGGAGTTCCCTGTCCAGACCGGGCTTTTCCTTCACCGCGCGGATATCCCGTTCGCACGAAAGGACATTCGCCATTTTGTGGAGGAACCATGTGTCTATGCCCGTCAGCCTGTGTATGCGGTCGACGGTCCACCCTTCGGCAAGGGCCCGGTATATCACAAAGATCCGCCTGTCGGTAGGCCGCGCGAGGGCCTCCCGTATGTTCGCCGCCCCTTCCTTTCCGCCGAAACCGCGTCCGCCTTCCGCGCCGCAGAGGGAATCGTCCCAGGCAAGTCCCGGCGCGCCGGTGCCGGTCATGCGGAGCGCCTTTTGCAGCGCTTCCTCGAAACCCCGGCCTATGGACATTACTTCCCCGACCGATTTCATTTCCGACCCTATCCTGAGATCCACGTTTTTGAATTTGGCAAGATCCCAGCGGGGAACCTTGACAACGATGTAATCGAGGGCCGGTTCGAAGCAGGATTTTGTTACCCTCGTAATGCGGTTCTCTATATCGGTCAGTGAATGGCCCAGCGCGAGTTTTGCCGCGACAAAGGCCAGCGGATAGCCTGTCGCTTTGGAGGCGAGGGCGGAGCTCCGCGAAAGCCGGGCGTTTACCTCGATGATGCGGTAGTCTTCCGATGCGGGATCCAGCGCGTATTGTATGTTGCATTCACCCACGATGCCCAGATGCCGTATCACTTCTATGGCGATGCGGCGCAGCTTGTGGTATTCCGAATCGGTAAGGGTTTGGGAAGGGGCCACTACAATGCTTTCGCCTGTGTGTATGCCCAGCGGATCGAAGTTTTCCATGTTGCAGACGGTGATGCAGTTGTCGTTTGCGTCCCGGACCACTTCGTATTCGATTTCCTTCCAGCCTCCAAGCCATTCCTCAATCAGGACCTGGGGCGATTCTCCCGTTTCGCCCGAACGCGCGAAGATGCGGTCACAGCGGCGGACAAGTTCTTTTTCATTGCGGCATATTCCCGATCCCGAACCGCCCAGCGCGTAGGCGGCCCGTATCATCACAGGGTACCCGATGCGCTCCGCGGCTTCCGCCGCCGCCTTTACGGCCTTTACGGCGCCGTCCTTTCCCGCCACGGCCGTACTCCGGGGAACAAGGGCCCCGATTTCTCCAAGGCGCTTTACAAAGCGCTCCCTGTCTTCCGTGTCTTCAATGGCCCGGACCTGGGTTCCCAAAACCCGCACGCCGTACTTGTAGAGGGTCCCGTCCCGTTCCAGCGCGACCCCGCAGTTAAGGGCCGTCTGTCCGCCGAAGGAAAGGAAGATCCCGTCGGGCCGTTCCTTTTCGATTACCTGCCTCACATATTCAGGGGTTACAGGCAGGAAGTAGGTCGCGTCGGCCATGCCTTCGCTTGTCTGTATGGTGGCGATGTTCGGGTTTACCAGTACGGTTTTTATCCCTTCTTCCCGCAGCGCCTTGAGCGCCTGTGATCCCGAATAATCGAATTCGCCGGCCTGTCCTATTTTAAGACCGCCCGATCCCAGGACGATCACCTTTTTTACCGTTTCCCTTGTGTTCATTTGTTCATTCCGTCCTTCACCTGTTCAATGAACAAGTCGATGAGGAATTCCGTATCGCGCGGACCGGGGCAGCCTTCGGGGTGAAACTGCACCGCGGAGAAAGGCCCCTTCTTCGAGCGTATCCCTTCTATGGTGCCGTCGTTGGCGTTGACAAACCAGGGCTCCCATCCCCTGGGAAGCGTTTCTTTCCGCACCGCGTAGCCGTGGTTCTGGCTTGTAATGTAACAGCGCCGGCCGTCCGTTTCGACGCAGGGCTGATTCTGGCCGCGGTGGCCGTAGGGGAGCTTGTAGGTGTCCCCTCCCGCGGCAAGCGCCATGATCTGGTTTCCCAGGCAGATGCCGAAAATGGGCTTTTCGGCCAGGAACGCCTTGCGCACCATGGCGATGGTTTTGCCGCAGGCCTTGGGATCTCCTGGACCATTGGACAGAAAAAGCCCGTCGTATTCAATGCCGCGCAGATCATGATCCCAGGGGACCCGTATCACTTCGGTTTTGCGGGCAAGAAGGCAGCGTATGATGTTCGCCTTGGCGCCGCAGTCCACAAGGACAATGCGGGGAGCGCGGTCCTCACGGCCCCCGTTATCGTCTTTTTCCCGGCTTTCCCCGCCGGGCATATAGCGCCGTACTTCGGCCGGGGAAACATCCGCCACCGGATGGGCGATGAGGCCCGAATCAATGGTAAGGTCACGGCTGCCCTCGACGAGGATCTTCCCCGGCATGACCCCGTGTTCCCGCAGCCTTTTTGCCAGTGCCCGCGTGTCGACGCCGTACACGCCGGGAACGTTGTTTTTTTCAAGCCAGGCCGAAAGGGTGGCGCCCGAGGAAAAATGGCTGGGCTCCCCGCAGACCTCGGAAACCACAAAACCCGAAACCTGTATGAAAGGCGATTCAAAATGAAGGGGAATGCCCTGTTCGTCCAGGTACGGTTCCCCCGTTCCGGGTTTTACCGGAACGCCGTAATTTCCGGCAAGCGGCCATGTGGATACGAGGATCTGTCCCCGGAAACTGGGATCCGTAAGGGACTGGGGATAGCCGGTCATGCCGGTGGTAAAGACCACTTCCCCCGCCTGCGAACGGGCCCTGCCGAAGGACCAGCCTGAAAATTCACAGCCGTCCTCAAGGACAAGCGTCGCCTCTCTTGCCGCCTTTGTCTGCCGCGCCGGGGCGGCTCGCTTTTTCATGGGACCAGTCTATACGGCCCTTCAA
>JAIRXH010000120.1 GCA_031268385.1 Treponema sp.
AAGGAAAGGCGCGTCAAGGCTGACACAGGAAACTATGGCCGCCGCCGCGCCGGGACACATCCGGGCATAGGGACTCATGTTCCCTATGGCGGCGAGATCTTCCTTCGCCGTCACGACAAGCAATTCCCAGGGCCGCCGGTTATTGGCCGACGGGGCCTCAAAGGCCGCCTTCAGAATACGTTCAATCTTGTCCTCTTCAACATCTTTGAGGAGGAAACTGCGCACCGAGCGGCGTTCAAATATGGCGTTCATGTACACAGCATGCCGTTTTTCGGGGGCTTTGGCTACAGGACCAGGGCGTCAGGCCCGATGCCTTGAAAAAACGGCCCCTCGCCGTATATGATGGACGCACAGGAGTACTGACAAATGAACTCCGGGGAGTCGAGAAATGGCGAAATATCCCTTTGCTGAGATAGAACCCAAATGGCAAAAATACTGGGAAGAACACAAGACGTTCAGGGCTGTCGAAGATCCGTCCTTTTCCAGGGAAAAACGCCGTTATGTACTGGACATGTTTCCCTATCCTTCGGCGCAGGGACTTCATGTCGGCCATCCTGAAGGCTACACCGCCACGGATATTTACTGCCGCTACCTCCGCATGAAAGGCTTTAACGTACTGCACCCCATGGGTTTCGACGCCTTCGGGCTTCCCGCCGAAAACTACGCCATCAAGACGGGAACGCATCCGGCGGCGACCACCAGGGCGAACATAGCCAAATTCCGCTCCCAGATACGGGCCCTGGGTTTTTCCTACGACTGGGACCGGGAGGTCGATACTTCCGATCCGGCGTATTACAAATGGACGCAGTGGATCTTCCTTAAACTGTTTGAAAAGGGCCTTGCCTACGAGGCCGAAAGTCCCATCAATTTCTGCCCTTCATGCAAGACAGGCCTTGCCAACGAGGAAGTAAAGGACGGGCTCTGCGAACGCTGCGGCACGCGGGTTACACGGAAGCGGATCAGGCAGTGGATACTCAGGATAACGGCCTACGCCGAACGGCTTCTTTCGGGCCTGGACGATCTTGACTGGCCCGAACCGGTCAAGATCATGCAGAGAAACTGGATTGGCCGTTCCGAGGGGGCCAATGTAACGTTCGCCATTGACGGATACGAGAATAGCGGCGCGGTTTCGCCCCAGGCGAAACTGCCACATGAAAAGCCCGAAGGGCTTTTCATAGAGGTATACACCACGCGGCCGGACACCCTTTTCGGCGCTACCTACATGGTGCTCGCGCCCGAACATCCCCTTGTCGCCACAATCACTACGGCGGAACAGAAAGCGGCCGTGGAAGCCTACCTCGACGCCTCGGCGAAAAAAAGCGATCTGGAACGGACAGATCTTGCCAGGGAAAAGACCGGCGTCTTTTCGGGCGCGTATGCCGTCAACCCGGTGAACGGAAAAAAGATACCCGTCTGGATCGCCGACTATGTCCTGATTTCATACGGCACGGGGGCGATCATGGCCGTTCCCGCCCACGACGGGCGCGATTGGGATTTCGCCAAGGCTTTCAATCTTCCTGTACTACAGGTTGTTTCCCCAACGCCTCCCGGCGGCGCGGAAACGGCGCGGACGGAAACGCCGGACGAAGGTCCCGGCGGGGTTTCCACGGAAGACGGCTGGGCGGTCAATTCGGGCGAATTCAGCGGGCTTCCCACATCCGAAGTCAAGGAAAAAATTATCGCGTGGCTCACGGAGCGGGGACGCGGAAAACGGGCGGTAAATTACAAGCTCAGGGACTGGATCTTCAGCCGCCAGCGCTACTGGGGGGAACCGATTCCCCTGGTTCACTGCCGGCGCTGCGGGGCCGAATACGGCTCCCCCATAGTGCCCCTTCCCGAAAGCGAACTTCCCCTCCGCCTCCCCGAGACAAGTTCCTACGCGCCGACGGGCACGGGCGAATCCCCGCTCAGCCTGATAGACGGCTGGGTAAACACGGTGTGCCCCCGCTGCGGAGGCCCCGCGAAAAGGGAAACCAACACCATGCCGCAGTGGGCCGGTTCCTGCTGGTATTACCTCCGCTATCTGGACAATACGAACGGGAAGGCGTTTGCCGCGAGGGATAACATAGACTACTGGGCTCCGGTAGATCTCTACGTCGGCGGTGTGGAACACGCGGTGCTTCACCTTCTTTACAGCCGTTTCTGGCACAAGGTCCTCTACGACTTGGGCCTGGTCAACACCGACGAGCCTTTCAGGAGGCTTGTTAACCAGGGGATGATACTCGGAGAGGACAACCAGAAGATGAGCAAGAGCCGGGGGAACGTGATCAACCCCGACGACATTATACACGAATACGGCGCGGACTCGATGCGGGTCTACGAGATGTTCATGGGTCCCCTTGAAGTCACCAAACCCTGGCTTACCTCGGGGCTTGTCGGTGTATCGCGGTTTCTGGACAGGCTGTGGACCATAGGGGAAAAAGCGGCGTCTTCCCCGGAAGATTCCGCGGTACCTTCGGGGGATCTTCCGTCCGGGCCGAAGGAGCTGGTATCGCTGCTGCACAAGACTGTCAAAAAGGTGAGCCGCGATACCGAATCGCTTGATTTCAACACCGCGATAAGCCAGATGATGATCTATTCGGTGGAACTGGCGAAACTGGACCGCGTTCCCCTTTCCCTGTGGGAACCTCTTGTGATCATGCTGAGCGCCTACGCCCCCCATCTGGGGGAAGAACTGTGGAAAAATCTTGGGCACGGGGAATCGGTATCGAAGGCCGCCTGGCCGGCCTGGGATGAAAAACTTGCCAGGGATGAGGAGGCTGTTATCGTGGTTCAGGTAAACGGAAAAATACGGGACAAGTTCACCGCCAGGGCGGAAACGGAAAAAGAGGTCCTTGAAAAAACGGCGCTTGGAATGCCTGGGGTTCTCAAATGGACGGCCGGCAAATCCATTGTCAAGATCGTCACCGTGCCCGGCCGGCTCGTAAACATCGTCGTAAAGCCATGATATTCGAAAAATACCGCCTCAAAGGAAGGCTTCTTAAAAACCACATCGTGTTTCCGGCTGTGGTCTGCTTCGGCTGGTCCGTGAACGGGGAAATGTCGGAACGCCGCCTGGAACATTACCGGCAGATAGCCAAAGGCGGGGCGGGCCTTATCATAAGCGAAGCGTCGGCCGTCAATCCGGACGCCATGCTTGCCGAAAGCCAGTTGGGCATCTGGTCCGACAATTTTATTGAAGGCTATGAAAAACTCGCCGGAATCTGCCACGCCGAAGGGGTGCCTGTCACCGTCCAGATCAACCACGCGGGAATAAAGTCCGTTACCGGGGAGCCGCTTGTCCCCTGTCCCGTTCCCTCCGACATTCCCGGCCGCGCAAAACGGGCGAACGAGAGGGCGCGGGAACTTGCCGTGTCCGAGATTCGGGGAATAGAGGATCAGTTTACCGCCGCCGCCCTGCGCCTCAAAAAAGCGGGCGTTGACGGCGTGGAACTGCACGGGGCCCACGGCTTTCTCTTGAGCTATTTCCTTTCATCCGTCACCAACAAACGCGGCGACGAATACGGCGGCAGCGCCGAAAACAGGGCGCGCATCGTAACCAACATCATGAAAAAAATACGCTCCGAATGCGGCGGGGAATTTATCATCGGCATACGGTACGGCGGGGCGACCCCCGCCCTTGAAGACGGCATCGCCCTTGCGGAGATCTTTGAGGATTCAGGATGCGACATCATTGACATCTCCACCGGGGCGCTCGGCGAGGCTGTTCCCGTCCCCGAAAAATACGTCGAGTTCAACTCCTGCGTGTATACGGCCATAGAAATAAAAAAGCGCGTATCCATTCCGGTTATCGCGTCCAACAGCGTCGGCACCATCGAAAAGGGAAAGATCCTTGTGGATGGAGGACTGACGGATTTTGCCGCCTACGCCCGGAACATGCTTGCCGACTACGACTGGGTAAAAAAAACGGAACGGGGAAAGGAAAGCGTGCGCTGCCTCCGCTGCCGCGCCTGCAGGTGGTTCACCCGCGCGTTTGACGACTGCCCCGCGAGAAAACGGGGACGGCGCCAAAGCCCCGGCATACCGGGAAACTGAAAAGCCGGGCGCGGGGCGTAAAGCGGCGGCTTTCCGTTTTGCGCGTCAGCCGTTCATGGCGCTCCTCTTTTCACGCACGGCCAGCAGCGTCCGTTCAAGCGCCGCCGCGTCGCCCGAGGCGATAAGGTTCCCAATCGCGTCAAGGCTCCCCTCAAAGCGCCGTATCCGTTCAAGAAGTTTCTCCCTGTTTTCGATAAAAAGCTCCGTCCACATGGGCGCGTTAAGCATGGCGATGCGGGTAAGATCCTCAAAACTTCCCCCGCCGAAACGGGTAATGGCGGCGTCGTCCTCGCAGTTTACAAGGGCCGCGGCAATGACATGGCAGAGCTGGCTTGTAAAGGCTATCTTCCCGTCGTGATCTTCCGCCGTTGTTGTGGTGATGCGGCCAAATCCCATGCGGCGGAGCAGATCCTCCAGAAACGCGAGGTTTTCCTTCCTGTTCCTTTTGAGCGGGGTAAGGATGTAATTTTTCCCCCGAAAGTCGCAGCGCCCCGCGTTGTCAAAACCGCCCTTTTCCGATCCCGCCATGGGGTGGCCGGGAATGAAGTCAACGTCGGAACGGAACTGTTCGGCCGCGCGGACAATACTTCCCTTGATCCCCGCGATGTCGGTGACAAGCGCCCCGCTTTTGAAGTCGCCCTGATGCGCGCCCAAAAAACGGAGAAGGGAAGAGGGGTTAAGGCAGAGGAAGACAAGATCGCAGAGCGGAAGCATAAGGCGCGCCTCGCCGAAACATTCGCCTATAAGCCCCTTGTCCTTCGCCAGGGCAAGCGTGCGGGCGTCGGTGTCATAGGCGAAAAGACGCCCGGACGGCACGCCCAGGCGGCCGAGCGCCATGGCGAACGCGCCGCCCATAAGACCAAGCCCCGCTATACCCACGGTACATTCTTCTATCTTTTTCACGAAACGCGCTTCCCTTCAATGTCCGCGTATTTCCTCAGGGCGTCCATGAGCAGGGAAAAGGCGCCGGGGGTAAGGGACTGTTCCCCGTCGCAGAGGGCCGCCTCGGGGTTGTTGTGCACCTCCACAATGATGCCGTCGGCGCCGGCGGCGACCGCGGCCTTTGCCATGGCCGGAACCATCCAGGAAAGGCCCGTGGCGTGGCTCGGGTCCACGATCACGGGAAGATGGCTCTGCCTCTTTAACGCGGGTATGGCGCTGATGTCAAGAACATTCCGCGTGTAATTGTCGAAGCTCCGTATCCCCCGTTCGCAGAGTATGATCCTGTCGTTACCCCCCGCCATGATGTACTCCGCGGCCATGAGGAGTTCGGTAAGCGTTGAGGCAAGTCCGCGCTTCAGGAGCACGGGTTTCCCGCAGCGGCCCAATTCGCGCAGCAGGGTAAAGTTCTGCATGTTCCGCGCCCCCACCTGAATAACATCCACATCGGCAAAAAGTTCAAGCTGATGTATACCCATGAGTTCGGTGACAACGGGAAGTCCCGTTTCCTTCTTTACCTCAAGAAGCAGATCCAGCCCGCCGCATCCAAGCCCCTGAAAACTGTAGGGACTCGTGCGCGGCTTGAACGCCCCGCCCCGGAGGAACGCCGCCCCGGCCTTTTTTACCGCGCGGGCCACATCCACAATCTGCTCCCGGCTTTCCACCGAACAGGGGCCGGCAATAATTCCCAGCGTCCCGCCGCCTATTCTTGCCGTTCCCCCGGCCGTGCGTATTTCCACCGAAGTATCGGCGGGATGGAAGAGCCGGTTCGCCCTTTTGTAGGGCTCCTGTACCCGTATCACCTTTTCGACAAGATGATGGGCCTTGAGGTTTTCCCCGTTGACGGCGGAGGTATCCCCCACAAGGCCCAGCACTATCCGGCTTGCCCCCTCGGAAAAATGGACGGCAACCCCCTCCTTCTTGAGCGTTTCGGCAAACTGTTCGGCCTCGCTCCGGGAGGTTCCCTCTTTCATGGCAACTATCATGACGCGCTCCTTAAAAAAAAAGGGAGATTCCCGGGCGCCGCCCGCGGAATCTCCCTCGATTACAGGGTAACGACCCGGCTACGCCGGATCTCTTTCCGCGGACAGAGGATGATAATAGCGGTAATAAAAGAACGAAAAGCTGTTCTGCCCTGCGGACATGTTCATGGTGAAATCCTGGCCGAAAGCCGCCTTTTTGTCAACGGCGCAGCTTCGTACTGCCGTTGTAACTGAAGGGCATGCTGAGCGGCTTCCAGCCGGGAAGATCCCCCGTTATACCGACGGAGCCGTTTAACACGACCGACGCGTCCCTTCCCGTGGTTATCATGACGGTAAGATCCCTCACCAGTGCAAGCGCGTCTATGGAAACGGCGACAGGAATGACGGACGTTCCTTCCGCCGCCACGGACAGGGACGAAGGCACGCCGCCCTGAAACCAGCGGGAATTGTTCACGACAAGATCGCAGAAAAGTTCATTGATGTTTATCGAAAACACATTGTCATTTTTCACTTCAAGTTCGGCTTCAAAGTCAAGCCGGGAAAGACTGATGTTTTTGACACGTATTCCCCTGAAGCCGATGGAAGGAAGCCTGGGCAGCGGCAGGGAACCCGAATGTTCAAAATTCCAGGTCTTGTCCCCGACAAGCGGAAACGTAAAGGTAACGCCGAACTTTACGGTATAGGGCGCCTCGCGGCCGCTTCCAAGGGCGGCAAGGCTCTTTACGATCCCCTCATAGGTCATGCTCACCGGCACTTCCACAATCGTATCCGTCCGGGACACAAGCACGCTGTCGTTCTTTATGGTTCCCCTGACAAGGGAACCGGCGCCGACAAGGCATTCCCAGTCGATCCGGGGAAAGGGAATGTTAAAGGCGTTGGGATTGTTCACGTTTATTTTGCAGAGCAGATCCACGCCGTTAAAATCGATGCCCGTCATTTCAACGGAATCGAGGGAAAGACCGGGTTCCCTGAGCGCGGAACTCAAGGTGCCGCAGACTGACAGCGTCAGCGCCAGGGCGGAAGCCGCAAGAAGAACCAGGCCCCCGCGCGCGGCGGAAAACCGCCCTGTTTTTTTCGTCACGATTTTCTCCTTATTTTGTCGAAGCCGGTATACGGCACAAGGGCCCGCGGAATACGGACGGAACCGTCGGCTTCCTGGAAATTTTCAAGCAGGGCAATGATGGCCCGCGACACCGCGACGGCGGTTCCGTTAAGCATGTGCACGTATTTGTTCCTGCCGTCCTCATCACGGTAACGAATGTTAAGGCGGCGGGCCTGATAATCGGTACAGTTCGATGTCGAGGTTACTTCTCCCCATTCGCCGCCGTCCCCGGGGCCGGCCCTTCCGGGCATCCAGGCTTCAAGATCCCACTTGCGGTAGGCGGGCGCGCCCAGATCGCCCGTACAGGTGTCCACCACGCGGAAGGGAATGTCAAGGCCGCCGAAAATTTCTTCCTCTATCGCGCGGAGTTCCCCGTGAAGACGCTCCGAATCGCCGGGAAGGCAGCAGACAAACATTTCAAGTTTGGTAAACTGGTGCACGCGGTAAAGCCCCCTGGAAAACTGCCCGGCCGCTCCCGCTTCGCGGCGGAAGCAGTGCGAAAGACCCGCCATGCGGAGGGGCAGTTTTTCCGCCGGGATGATGGTATTGGCATAGTAGCCCCCAAGGGTTATCTCCGCCGTCCCCACAAGGCAGGCGTCTTCCCCTTCAAGCCTGTACACGTTCGATTCTTCCCCGCGCGGATTAAAGCCTATGCCTTCAAGAATGCCTTCCCGCGCGATGTCGGGAGTAATGAAAGGCGTGAACCCTTTTTTGACAAGAATATCAAGCGCGTAGCGGACAAGCGCCAGTTCCAGAAACACGCCTTCGTTTTTAAGGTAATAAAATTTTGTTCCCGAAACTTTTGTACCCGAATCAAAATCGACAATATCAAGATCCTGGCCCAGCTTGACATGATCGGCGGCTTTGAAATTGAACGAGGGGATCTTTCCCACCCGTTTTACCTCAAGGTTGTCCTTGTCCTCTTTTCCAAGAGGAGCATCCGGATGGGCCATGTTGGGAATGCGGCAGGCTTCGGCCTCAAGCTCCTCCCCGGCGCGGGCAAGCTCCGCTTCGCAGGCGTCAATGTCCGCCTTGAGCCTCTTTCCCTCCTGGACAAGGGCGTCCCGTTCCGCGCCGTCTTTTGCCGCCTTTACGGCCGAGGCGTTGACATTGCGGTCGTGTTGAAGGGCCTGAAGCCGGGTGGCAAGCGCCGTTCTTTTGTTGTAGAGATCGACAACAAGCCGGGCGTCGGCCTTCATGAAACGGTCGGCTATATTGGCCATCACCAGGGAGAGGTTGTCAACTATGAAACGGTAATCAAGCATGATGTTACTATACCCCATTGATGGACATCCCGTCAATTTATGGGGTATACAGTAAGCGGGATCATGATTACGCACATTCTGTTTGATTTGGACAACACCCTTTATTCCGCCCGCTTCGGACTTGAGGAGGCAACGTCGGACCGCATACGGGCCTTTACATCCGAATGGCTGGGCGTTTCTCCCGAAGAGGCCGCCGTCATGCGCGGAGAGGCCATAAAAAAGTACGGCACTACCGCCGAATGGCTCACCGCCGAAAAGGGGCTGCGGGACATGGAGGCCTATTACCGGATCATCCATCCTCCCGGCGAGGCGGATTCCCTCCTCCCCGATCCTGGACTACGGCCCTTTCTTGAAAGCCTTCCCTGTCCCCTTGCCATACTGACCAATTCGCCGCCCGTCCACGCCCGGCGCATACTGGACAAACTGGGAATACGGGATCTTTTTCCCCGTGTCTTCGATATCAAGGAGAACGGCTTCAGGGGAAAACCGCGTCCCGAATCGTACCGGCATGCCCTTGACGCGCTGGGGGCGGGTCCGGGCACGGTCCTCTTTGTTGACGACACGCCGCGCTACGTGGAAGGCTACCTGGCGCTTGAAGATGGCGCAAAGGGCGTACTGTTTGATGAACTCGGCCTTTACCCCGACTGGACCCACAGGCGAATACGAGAACTCGGGGAACTGCGGACATACCTTTTTGAGTCCTGATCTGTCCGCGCGTTTTTAACGGCCCCACGCCGTCCCGCCGAATTCCAGTTCGCCTGAAACAAAGGTCTCCGTCCCTCCTTCCGTATCAATAAGAATTTCACCGTTTCTTCCTATGCCCCGGAGTATCCCTTCGACAACATTCCCCGCGTCCGCCGCTCCCACCCTGAAACGCACCCGTTCCCCTTTCCGGTAGAGCCGTTCATCAAGCCGTTCCGTCCAGGACGGCGCGGCGGAGGGCGTTTCAATTTCCCGGTACAGGCGCGACAGTGTCTTTTCCAGCATTACAAGGGGCGCGCGGGGAGAAAGAGGCCCGAACGCCATGGCAAGGCTTCCGGCCCTGTCCCGAAGCTCTTCCTGAAATTCGCTCTGGCCCACATTGACGCCCACTCCCGTAAAGACGGCGCTTCCGTTTGCCTCGGTAAGTATGCCGGCCGTCTTTCTGTAGAAGACCGACTCCCCAAGGACCAGAGGGATCATCACGTCGTTGGGCCATTTTACAAGAACAGGACGCGGAAGGCGGATGCCAAGATCCCCGGCAAGATCCTCAACGGCAAGGGAGAGGGCAAGGCCGGTGCGCAGGGTAAGACAGCGGGGAACGGCGTCAAAGCCGCCGTAGCGGAGCAGTATCGTAAAAAAAAGATTCTTCCCCCCTTCCGCGTTCCACATCCTGCCCCGGCTGCCCCGGCCCCGTTCCTGAAAACCCGCGCTTGCCACCGTGCCGTGGGGCGCGCCGTCCTTTGCAAGGACACGGGCTTCGTCCATGGTGCTTGACACCAGGTCCCTGTAATACACCGGAGCGCCGAACGGATTGGCAACGGGAAGCGTTTCCATAAACGTGTTATACCACAATACTTGCCCTTCCGCTTCCCCCGTGCTAGGGTATCCTATGCGGCTGGTATGTCTTGACCTGGAAGGGGTGCTTGTCCCGGAAATATGGATTGCCTTTTCCGGGGCCACGGGCATTGCCGAATTTTCACGCACCACAAGGGACGAGCCCGATTACGACAGGCTCATGCGTTTCAGGCTGGAACTGCTTGAAAGGTACGGACTTCGCCTTGCGGACATTCAGAAAACAATAGCGGGCATGGAGCCGCTGCCGGGGGCCCTGGAATTTACCCGCTCTCTGCGCGAAAAGACGCAGCTTGTGATCCTTTCGGATACCTATGAGGAATTCGCCATGCCGCTCATGGCAAAGCTCTCCTACCCTGCCCTTTTCTGCAACAGCCTCTTGGCCGATCCTGACGGAAAGATAACGGGCTACAGGCTCAGGCAGAAAAACGGCAAGATGGAAGCGGTAAAGGCGTTCAAATCCCTTAACATACAGGTCTTTGCCGCGGGCGATTCCTTTAACGATCTCGCCATGATAGGCGAAGCGGACAGAGGCTGCCTTTTCCGCGCGCCTGAAAAAATACGCCTTGAAAATCCCGGCGTTCCCTCCGCGGAAAGCTACGCGGAACTTCGCGGCGAAATAGACAAATTCCTCGCGGCGCCCTGAGACCGGAAGACGGATTATCTTTCAAAAATACGTTTGAGGACGGCGTCGCTGTGCCGCCAGTCGCGGGATGTTTTTACGCGGATATCAAGATCGATTTTCCATTCGAATATGCGCGCAAGATCCTTCTCTGCCGCGATACGGATGGCCCTGACAAGCTCCCCGCCCTTGCCGATAACCATGCCCTTCTGGGACTCCCTTTCAACCATGATAAAGGCCCGCACCCACAGCCGCTTTCCCCCGTCGCGCAGTTCGGCGTCGGCCACGTCAACATAGACGGAATGGGGCAGCTCCTCGCGGAGGCGGAGCATCGCCTTTTCCCGGACAATTTCCGCCACGCGGAAGCGGACATCCTGATCGGTGTAGATGTCTTCGGGATAAAACGGCTCGCCCGGCGCGGCCATGGAAAAAAGACATGATAGAAGGGCGGGGATTCCCTCGTTTTTAAGGGCCGATACGGCAAAGATACGCTCCGGCTCAAGGCGGGGAAGTTTTTCGGCAAGAAAAGCCTGGGCCTTTCCAGTGTCCGCGCCCGGCGCGTCGATCTTGTTTACCGCCGCCGCGAGTTTTCCCCCTGATTCCGGGAGGCCCTGAAGAAGGCCCGCCACAGCGTCTTCTTCGCTGCCCGGCGGGCGGGACGCGTCAAGCATGTAAAGGACAAGATCCGATTCGGCAATGGAGCGGTCGGATACTTCCATGAGCCTCCGGTTGAATTTCTTTTCCGAGGCGTGGCGGCCGGGAGTATCGACAAAAACAAGCTGGCCTTCGTCCGAGTTAAAGATTCCCCGCACGGCGCGGCGCGTGGTCTGGGGCACGGGACTCACGATGGCAACCTTGCCGCCGCAGATCCGGTTTACCAGGGTGGATTTTCCCACAGACGGACGGCCCACCACCGCCACAAAGGCCGCTTTTTTCTGATTGAAAGGGGGCATACGGGGTTATTTCACCACCATGACTTTTCGTATTTCGTCTATGTCGGGCCCCACCACGCGGACAAAGTACATGCCCCGCGCCACGGGCCGCTGCCCGTTGTTCTTCCCGTCCCAGACATCTATCCATTCGCCCTGGGGCCGCGAACCGCGGAAAAGAACCTTGATCATGTTCCCGTCCAAAGTAAAGACCTGAACCGTTACCCTGCCGCCGTTTACCAGGTGGTAGCGTATGGAAACCTTTTCACCCTTTGTGGGATTTATGACATTGTTGAGGATGGTAACGCCCCCCCGCTGAAGGCGGACATTGTGAACGTCGTAGCTCCAGGGCCGTACCCTGCGGTACCAGTCGGAAGGAACCTCGCCGGGCAGCGCGTCAAGGCGGACGGCAAAGAGATCCTGCGGGGTCCCGCTTACGCGCAGAACAAAATCGAAACGGGAAACGCTTTCGTATCCGGGCGCGTCCTTGCTGATGATAAAGTTGTACAAAGACCCCGACGCTCCCGCCCACCCGGCCGAAGGACTCGCGTAATAAGAGGGAACCAGATTGATAAATTTTACAGGGTAGTTCTTTGGAGAATAGTCGGGAAGCCACAGGCCCCCGCTGCCCTTTCCGTTGGTGTTGTTTACCGGAGGATACCTCTGCCACAGCGGCACGGTGAGCCCGTATTTCAGTTCCACGTCCGTCGAAAGACTTGCCGCGCCCAAAGCGGCGGAGAGGGCCCCGCTCATGCGCACCTGAATTTCGGCGTCTCTGTCTTCCAGCGCCCTTTTCCCGCTGAAATCCCAGATGATGCCGGTGTCGGTGTCCCTCTGTCCCCAGAAATCGCCGCCTGCGGGCAGGGGATTGGCGGGCGGGTAGTACCTTGCCCAGACGGGCCAGACAAAGTAGCGGTCCGAATTCGAACCCGAGGGAGTCACGGACACAAGGGCGTCCGAAACCCGGTGAACATAGGGATTATTCGTGCCGTAAATCGCCGTGTCGTTGATCATCTTGTTGTTGGGAGGACACACCACGCCCGCCGGCGGGGACGAGGTGTTAGGCACCGGTACGTATGACTGAAAAGTATAGACGCCCTGACCGCCTGTGGTGTCGTCGTAGCCGTAGGTCGCGGGGTATTTGGGTATGGGGAAGAGGTAATAATAGGTCTCGCCGTTGGAAGGATCGTTCCAATTCAGCGCCGGGGCCGCCTTGTCAACAACCTCAGGAGTGTTGCCAAGCGTAAAGGTCTTTGACCCGTCGTACAGATCGGCAACCGTGTAGGGGGAGGTGAGTGAAATGATAAATTCGCTTTCCGAACCGCCAACACTCCGCAGGGGGGAAGGACCAATTGTCCCCGGAAGATCAACGGAGTTTACACTTATGCCCCCGGAACCGGTAAGAACAGGCTCGGACATCTGGAAGAAGATCTCGTTGTGTCCGGGAACGGCAAGGGCGTAGTTGACGCGGGGCGGCACCGTATCGGTTGTCCAGCCTTCGTCGGCAGGTCCCGACAAAGGATCGTTGCCTATAAGCGTTCTTCCTGTGACACGATCCCGGAGCGTGGTATTCCTCGCAATCCTCCAGTGAAGGGAAAGATTGCCGTCAGAATAGGGTTTTTCCTTGAGGTACACATAGATGGAATCCAGATCCGTTGAACCCGGCAGAACGACCCGCTCAACCCTGCGGTAGCCCCCGTAGCTCCCGTAACTCCCCCCTCCTGCGGTATCAACCTCGTAGAAATTACCCGCGGCGTCGTGAATCTGGTCCACCACAAAACCGGCGAACGCGGCAGGCCCGTCCGTAACGTCAAAGGCCGCCTGAAGGCGGATGCGATCTATTCTGCCGTTGTGATCCGAATCTTCGGCAAAGCTGTAGATGAAGTCGCTGAGTACAAACCAGTCTACGTTGAAATAACTGTTCGGACTCGGATCTGCGGGAGGAAGCGGAAGATTTTCCACATCGTAGTAGGGCTGGGCATTGACATCCACGCCGCTTCCGCCGGGAATATTCTGCGGTACGGGGATTTTCCTCCTGGAAAAACTGTGAAAAATATTGACATACTCGACCTGGAGAGTCGCGGGAGGTTCAAGATCAAAATACCAGAAAAATTCATCCGGCGCGGAAGGGGGGGGATACACAACGGCTCCCACGGGACTTTCCTTGTCAAGGGTAATACGGCTGCCGATGTTTGCGGAAACGGGCGATATTGAAAGCGATCCTCTTACTGTGTGCGTATGGATACTAAGCCGGGCGCCATCCTGATAATTTGAAAATTTCATCGTCGCGCCATCTTCATGACACTCCAGATTGTACCAGGTGGTGTTTCCCCGCATCGTGTAGGTTCTGGGCGAAGCCCCCACCAGGAGACCGCTTGACGGGTTGGGATGGCCGAATTCCACCACGCTGTTTTTGGCGGTAAAAATCCCGTCTCCGGGATCCCACTGCGTCCAGTCGTGCATCGCCCGTATACGAACGGAAACGGGAGAAAGCCCCTCGCCTGCAATAAGGGTATGCCCCGTCTCAATAGTCACGTCCCCGCCAAAGACCATATCGTCGGTGTCCGGGTCGGTATCGCCTTTAATGGTCGTAACGCCTGCGGCGTTAAATTTCCCTATGGGCTGCTTCGCCTCAAGGGTTGCCGTCCCGGTCATCCGCAGGGTAAGGTCCGTCAGCGTACCGTCCAGCTTGACGGGGGTCAGAAGGGAAACATCGCCCGTAAGGGGATTCACGTCTCCGTCTATAAACACATCCCCCGATACATCCATAGCGGAAGGCCCGCCCGTAAAATCCAGCGTAAACTGCAGCGATGACGAAAAGCCCGCGAGATCCAGATTGCCCGTGAGATACGCCTGCGCGGCAAGGACCAACTTTCCGTTGTACCCGCCGAAACCCGTGGAAAAATTCGCGGTTCCCCCCCCAATGTCCCAGCGGGCACTGGTATTGGCGGCGGTATCTATCTGCGCGTTATTCCCAAGGGCAAGAGTCATACCGTCATCCTGGTAGACGGTATTGCTTGCGGCGACCCTTACCGTGCTCTCCGCCGCAACGGTAATGTTGTCCAGCGTACTTGAAGCGCCCTGGCTCAGCGTCATGACGCCGGTCCCTGAAACGGCGCCGCCGTTACTGTTAAGGGTAAGGGTATAGTAAGGAGACGCTCCCCTGGACTCGCCTTGCCCAAGGCTAAGGGAACCGCCTGTGGAAGGCGTACTGAACGTGACATTCGCCGCCAGCGTGACGGTGTTGGCGAAGTTGATGACCGCGTTCAGCGGCGCCGCGCTTGTGGCGGCAATGTTCGCCGCGATGCTGACGGGACCAGAGGAGGTGGTCTGCCTGAAAATGCCCCCGGCGCTAATAACGGCCCCGGCGTTGGCGGTAAAGGTCCCCGCGTTGTTCACCGTAACGGCCCCGGCGGCGAACACAGCGTTTGCCGCCAGCGTTATGTCGTCCGCCGTTACACCCACAGTCCCAAGCGGCATACCGCTTCCCACCGTACCGTTAAAGAGTACATCCCCCGTACCGGCGGTAACGGTGAGGGCTTGCGGCGCGGCGTTTGTCACCGGCCCCAGCGTAATGTCCCCGCCGCTTGTCACCGCCGTCGAACTTGACAGCG
>JAIRXH010000082.1 GCA_031268385.1 Treponema sp.
ACTATGGAACACACGGACAGCACTTTGGAACTGATGAGCGCCCATATCCGGCACATGATTCAGGTAGGGGGCATAGACTGCCCGGCTCTGGGCAGCGATTTTGACGGCATTGGGGGAAATCTTGAAGTTTCCGGCCCCGACAAGGTCCCCCTGCTGTTTGACCGGCTGCAAAGGGACGGCTTATCCGAGCCGGACATCGAAAAAATAGCCTGGAAAAATGCCCTGCGGGTTTTGACAGATATTTTGGATGTTTAGAGCATATTGACAAGAAATTAAAAGCCTTATAGTGTGTCTTTTATCTTAGTAAAAATATATATTTACTATGAATAAATGGAGGTGTTTTATGAAAAAATGGATCGTATTGAAACGGTCCCTTCCGTGGGGCCTGCTTGCCCTGCTGGCGGTCAGCTTGATCGTGTCCTGCGGGGGTTCGGGCGCTTCGGGCGCCTCTTCGGGACCGGCGTCCGAAAAACTCGCGGCAGCACAGGAACTCAACCTGCTGATCTTCGATAACCGCCTCTACACCCTGGATCCGGCGGATACTAAAATGCCGTTTGAGTGGCTCGTTATCAGCCACACAATTGAGGGGCTTTTCCGCACCACCGTTGATGAGCAGGGTGTTCAAAAACATGAACCGGCAGGAGCCGAATCCTATACGGTTTCCGATGATGGCATGGTCTATACCTTTAAGCTCCGGGACTACAACTGGGAAGACGGGAAACCCGTTACGGCCCAACACTATGTCGATGCCATTGTTCGTCTGCTTGCCCCGGAGAATGCCTTTGATTATGTTTTTCAAATATTTGATGTAAAGAATGCGGAGGCTTTCTACAAAAAAGAGGTAACCGCGGATAAACTCGGCATAAAGGCGTTGGATGATAAAACCCTGGAGATTACCCTGGGGACTTTCAGTCCCTTTTTCCTTGACAAGCTGAATCTGCCCCCTCATTTTCCGGTCCGTTTGGATGTAATTGGATCGAATGCCGATCAGTCCTGGGGCAGCAGTGTCGAGAAATCCCTCAGCAGCGGCCCTTTTAAGGTTTCATCCTGGGTAAAAGACAACAGCATCACCCTGGTAAAAAACCCGGCCTACTGGGACGCTGCCAATGTCAAACTGGAAAAGGTTCATCTACAAGTGGTGGACGAAGATTCCACCAGAGCCCAGCTTTTCAATAACCGCCAGCTTGATGTGGTTTCCGGCGCTGCGGACTACTATGAGACCTGGAAGAAGCAGGCCGACAGCGGCGCCATTGTGTTAGTGGAATTTTATAACGGACGGCTTGTCCGTCTCGATTTTCCCTTCAATGGGGGCATTGCGGGGTTGACGGATAATAAAAAGATACGCCAAGCCCTTTCCCTGTCCATTGACCGGCAGGAAGCGGTAGATTTGGCCTATAATGGCCGGCAAGTGCCAGCCTATGGCCTTCTTCCTAAGGGCTTGGGCTTTGCCGGAAGGCCCGCGCGGGATCTGGTCCCCGAACCCCTGACGGGACTTGCGGCCCGGTATGTCAACGATACCGAAGCCCTTAGGGCTCTTTTTCTGGAGGGGCTCAAAGAAGAGGGATACTCAGGCGGCCTTGATTCAATTACCCTGCAGGTCTTTACCACCGATACCCTGCAGCCTCTGAAGGTCTTGCAGGAATACCTGAAACAGACCTGGGAAACCAGGCTGGGGATACATATCAACATAGATATTGTTGCCGATCAGGGGCTCGCCTTCACCAAACTGGCAGGAAAGCAATATGACATAGCTCTGGCGAATAATATCGGCGCGGATTACGACGACCCGCTGTTTTGGCTTAGCGCCTGGCATTCTACAGGTTCCGCCAATACGTATTTCGGCGGTTACAATTCCCCGGAATTCGACGCGCTTGTCGATTCCCTGAATGGTGTTACGGACATCCAAAAACGCGCTGAAACGTACATTGCGGCGGAGAAAAGACTGATCGCCGAGGACTGGCAGGTCGCCCCGATCTTTTACACCCAGCTTGATTTTTTTATACAACCCTATGTGCAGAATCTAAAGTTCCCCGCCCTGTCGCCCTATGACTTTACCAGGGCGTATATTCTGGAACATTAAAAGGAGACAATAATGAGCATTAACCAGACACCCCTGGGCCGGGAACCCTCGGCGGCGGATTATGTTACTATTGCGAAGGCCGCGGCGGAATATTTGCGGAAAAATTCGATTAGAGAAGGCAAAGGGATCTATTGGATAAGCCCGGAAGATCAAAAAGAAGGGAAGAAGCCGAACCTGGACTTTTATTCCGGTTCCGCGGGGATCATCTTCTATTTTATAGAGCTTTACCATTATACCGGGGATACATCCTGCCTGCAGGACGCGGTGGACGGGGCGGAGCACATCCTTGATTTTCTGGAACAGAATAATTGGCGGCACACCGGCGCCGGGGAATTTGCCCAGTCTAAACCCTACAGCAAAAATGAATGGTCCTTCTATGTAGGCGGAGTGGGGGGCATGGCCTTTACGTTTATCCAGCTCTATCGGGCAACCGGGACTGCCCGCTATGAGGACGCTGCCCGAAAGCTTTCCGAAGGAATAGCCGGAGCCGCGGAAGAAACTGCCGGGGGCTTAAAATGGTCGGGCTATTCGGGGATTAACCAGGACGGCGGCTCCATACTGTTTCTGCTCTACGCCGCGGAATATTTCAAGCGGCCCGAGTGGAAGGAAATTGCCCGGAAGGGCGCCCTTGCCATTGCCGCCACCGAAGTTGACGGGGGAAACGGAAAGCGGCGCTTTGCGGGTATCACCAATCCCCTCAAGGATTTCAGCGGCGGCCTTACCGGGGAGACCTTCTTTCCCGGATTTTCCTACGGCGTAAGCGGCTACGGCTATGTGTTCGCCAGGGTCTACCAGGAGACCGGGGACAAGACGCTCCTGGAGGCGGCGGAAAAAGCGGCGGATTATTTGATTTCCATCGCCACCCCCGTCGGGGAGACGGGGCGGCTCCTCCCTTACTGGCAGCCTGAAAATCCCGAGGGGATTCATTACCTTGGATTCTGCCACGGACCGGTAGGTTCCTCCCGG
>JAIRXH010000100.1 GCA_031268385.1 Treponema sp.
AAGGAAAACTTATGACTATAAAAGTTTGCATGAGGCTTTTCTATCTTCAATTTCCAATTCATGAGGTATTGTCCCGCAAATTCATATATGCAGGAAAATAAAAGGTATATCTACCCCCCCAGTACAACTTCATCCCGGCTATAAAATTCCCGGATTTACCCTCTCTATTCCCCCATGCCTTGCGCTTTGAAGGATGCGGCAGTATCTCCAAATCATACCCAAAAAACAAAGATACATGGGTGTCGACTGTCCACCTGCTGATTGCCAAGGTATCCGCTTACATAAATTATGAAGAAAATGGATTTTGGAGTAAAAACTTGTTCGACTTCTTCTTTCGTACTAAGGAAGCTGTCCGAACAAGTTTTTCAAACTTTTCGGACAGGCCCTTCCTTTCGCGGTAAAAATTCTGATTTCTTGTCGGGATGATAATCGAAATGATGTTATATGCGCCGATCCTGTCAGCCGGATGGCGATTCCCGGTTTAGTCGGTAAAACATGAAAGGACACCACAAAAATGTATCGGGGATCCTGTCACTATGTAGACAAACCTATGCACATTCACGGCCTTTTCCAGTTTACCGGTTATTGGTCTTTTTTCGCCGGAAAAGGACCAGGAAAAGCGCCGCCAGAACCGCCCCGGCGCCCGCGATAATACCCGGCAGGGGGAATCTCCCCGCCTTTCCGCTCGCGGCTTCCGACCCGGCGTCAGACCCGGAAGCCGGGGGAAGCGGTATTTCAGGGGCTTCGGGCACGGACGCGGCGGGGGGCACTTCAGCGGACGGCGGCGCGATTACGGGGGCTGCGGGCGTGGATATAATCGGCGCGGCCCCGCCCTCGGGCGCTTCAACAGCTTCGGCCGGGGCGGACGACACTTCAGAAGACGGCGCGGCGACTATGGGGGCTGCGGGAACAGGTACGGCGGGCGCCGCCGGAGACGCGGGCGCGGCGGGGACTACAGGCGCGGATATAATCGGCACGGCCCCGCCTTCGGGCGCTTCAACAACTTCGGCCAGGACGGACGACGTTTCAGCAGGCGATACCTCAGCGAGCAACGCTTCAACAAGCGGCGGCGCGGCGGGCGGCACTTCAACGGGCGGCGCGGCAGCTCCGGCGCGCGCTTCTACAGGCGGGACCTCAGTGGGCGGCGCTTCAACAAGCGGCGGCGCGGCGGGCGGCACTTCAACGGGCGGCGCGGCAGCTACGGGAACGGGCACAACAAGCGCCGCCGGAGACGCGGGCACGGCGGGGAGAGACGGGGGCTCGGGCGGCAAACCGGAACCGGCGGTTTCTGAAGGTTCTTCGGGATCGCCTTCACGGCGGCCTGAAACCACGGACGGGACAAGGGCGGAAAGCGCCGGAACTTCGGGAGACGGGGCAAGGGGGGCGGCCTCTTCCTCCACAACCGGGGGAAAGGCGTCCATAACCTGAGGAACCACAAGGGGCACGAAGGTTTCCTGGGGGCTTTCACCGGATTCGGACGGCGAAACGGGGATCACTGTGGATACATAGAGTCCCCGCGTGTTCATGTCGGACGCCGTGTCTATGGGGGAAGAATTCCCGCCGGGAAAACTCCAGATGGTTGTATTCAGGCGATCCGCCAGTGAATAGGCCCGGCCGCCGGTTTCAAAGAACGAGGCCAGATAACCGTATTCACGGGCCAGGCCAGGATCACGGCGGCGGAGTTCGCCGTACCACAAATCGGAGGAAGCGAAATCGTCCAGTTCATAACAGGAACGGGCCATTCCCAGAATGGCAATGCTGTTGCCGGGGTCCTGTTCCAGCGCGCGGGCGAAACATCCGAAGCTCTCCGAAAAGCGCCGTTCCATAAAGGCAACGCTGCCCAGATTGATCCAGCCGTGTATATAATCACGCCGGACGGCGGCGGTAAACTGTTCCCGCGCCCTGGCCGTCATGCCGTAACGGCCGTAGAGGATCCCGATGCTGTTACGGATCTCCGGATCTTCGCCGAGGGCAAGCCGGTTCTCAAGGGCCCGGATCTGCGGACGGATCTCGTATTCAATCCAGGCGTTTACCGATGAGTCAAAGGCTGCGGACGCCGTGTCCTCACCGGGAAGAACAAAGCGCGACGCCGCGCCGGGAACGCTGACCGGGGGGTAGATCTTCCACGACTGGGACATGGGATAAAGCTGCGCCGTACCCCGGGCCGCCGAATCGCGCCATTCCTTGGCGCCTATACGCCAGGCCCGGAAAAATCCCTCGTGGAGAACGGTAATCTCAAGAGGAACCCAGGCCTTCCCCTCATGGTAGATCAGTTCATCCGGGGCGTAAAAATCCCGGCGGGCTTCCGTCCCGGTCAAACCCGAATCGAAGGCTATGTAGATATGACCGGGAATGGTGACAAAGGCGCTCTCTATGCCGGCGGCCTCGAGCAGGGAACAAAACAGTATGGAAAGATCGTCGCAGTCGCCCCCGCGGTACATCAGGGTCTGGAAGGGATAATTGAGGCTGTCAAGGCCGCTTGAAGACGCGGAAAGTTCCACATAGGACGACGAAGGATCGACAACATAATTGATGCCGTAGGTACTGAGGGTCTCAAAAAGCCCCAGCGCGTACTGAATGTTCCGGTTAATCCCCGGCCGCAGACGGCTCTGCACCAGCGAGGATACATAACGGGAAAACCACTGAACAGAGGGGTCCCGGGCCGACACAAAGGAAGCCGCCCGCCTGTCATCGTCCCACGACATGGCGTTCCGGTGATAGACGGGAATACTCATGGGGATTTCCGCCTGTCTGGCCGAACCCAGGCTCCGGTATTCGACGATTATCCTCGCGTTCGCGGTAATGTTCTCGATGAGTTGAAGCACCGAATCGTTGAAGAAGGCGGTTACCGGTATGTCGACGGACTCCCCCTTTTTCAACATCCGGACGGAGCCGCAGAGTTTGGGCTGATTCATGTACTGTTCAAGGTAGAAGGAGACATTCACCATGGTAATGGCGTTAGGTTCGTTGTTGGTAACCCGTATCGACGCGAAGGGATTCTCGTTGTACCAGGCGTATGAAACGGGGAAAACCATTTTTTGATCCGACTTTTCAACCTCGATCCGGGTTTTCCGGGCTATCATTTCCGAAAGATTCAGGGAAACGCCCACCCCGACGGTCACATTGTCAAGCAGGGGCGAAGGATTGTACGCATACCGTTTCCAGGCCCCGAACGCCATAAGCGCCGCCGAAGGAGCAATATGCCAAGCGGCGCTCAGTCTGCCGCCGAAAGAAATCCCGGAAATGGAATCCTCGTTCCATGTCGCCGAATAAAGCCCGCCCGTTACATCCAGTTTCAGGCTGAAACGATCCGCGGGCCTGAAGGCAAACACCGGGCCGGCTGAGGCGTCCAGAAGCATGATGGATGAACCCGTCGCCCGTACCGGCGCGCTGACCAGTTCCCCGCCGAGCGAGGCGCCAAAAAACGGGAAGAAGCGCAAGTCCAGGGCCGCCGACACATCGAATCCGGGGGTAAAATTCCCGTTTGAGAAGGGAATAGAAGCCCCAGGATAGAGGCGGAATTTGATCTCCTGGCCGGAAGACGACTTTGAGGGAAGGGCCAGGGCAAGAAAAACGGCCAGGAACCCCGGAGGAAAAGCCGGAAGCCCAAAACCTCGGCAGTTCCCTTTTTTCCGTTTCCGGACAATCATCGCCTACTCCGGCCTGTCAAGAGCTATCCGGCCAAGCCCTCTCATGGCGATACGGTTGCCGGGATCGGCCGTCAGCGCCCTGCCGAACCAGTCTTCGGCGGCGGCGAAATCGTTTTCCAGTACGGCGAGGTTCCCCAGATTCACCATCGCCGCGACCGAGCCCATTTCCGCGGATCGCCGGTATTCGGCCTTCGCCTCGCCGTACATACCGGACCGGACATAGAGAAGGCCAAGCCGGTTATACCGCTCCTCCGAACCGCCGTACACGCGGATATCGCCGAGGGCGGCCTGGATCTTCGGTCCCATTTCAGAGGCGATATACCGCGCCATGCTGATCCCGGCCAGGCGGGCTACGTCGGTTTCAGGCGGCTTGTCAATCCGGGCCTCCTGGGTATTAAGGACGGCCGGAGAATACAGCCGCCAGGCGTCGGAAAGAACAACCGGATTCAGATCCAGACCGGCCGCGAGCACGGCGTTTATTTCCCGCGCCGCCGCGTACCAGCTGTTGACAAAACCGTCCCGGAAGGCGCTGAACGCCACAGGCATCCAGACTTCCCCGTCCATGACAAGGAGATTCTCCATGTCCTCGAAAAAATTCTTCGCCGCGGCCTCGTCAATATCAAGGGAAAAGGCTACGACGAAATCATCGTCAAGGGGAATGAGCGCGGTACTGATCCCCACCGCCTCAAGACAGGCGGCGAAGAGAAGCCCCAAATCGTCCAAATCGCCCGAACGGTAGGCCAGTGTCTGGAAGGGGAACTGGATAAAATCCACCCGCGAAGGGGAACGGTGCAATTCGGTGAAGGGTGTGTCGATGTCCGGGACACGGTTGATATTCCCCGCCCGCAGCCCCTCAAAAAGGAACACGGCAAACTGCATGTTCCGGTTAAGGGCGGTCTTCAGGTAATTACGGGAAAATCCGACGATATACTTTGAAAAATCCAGCACCTCGGGCGCGGCCGGGGATACAAAGACGGCCAGCGCCGAAGGATCGCTCCAGCGGAAACTGTTCCGGCTATACACATCCACAAGGGCGGTACTGTTAAGGGTCCGCGTCGATCCCAAAAATTCGTACCGTATCATTATTTCCCCCGGAATCCTGCCGTTATCGGAAAAATTGAGAATAGACCGGGAAAAATCGGCGTAGAGGGGAATCTCCGCCGTCCGGTGTTTTCCAAGGCGCGCGACGGTTCCGCAGATCATCTCCGAGGCGGTATAGTTTCCGGCCCTGAAACTGACGGTGATATTGCGTATTTCCGCCGGCTCGTCGTTGGTTATACGAATCACGCCTATCTGGTTCTGCTGGTAAAGTCCCGAAAACACGGGAAACACCGGTTCGCTCTGCCGCAGCGCGACCTGTACCCCGTTATTCCCGCCCCCAGTTTCAAAGGAGATCTGGGCGGTAAGTCCCACATAAATGCCCTCGTAAACAGGATTGCCCGGTCTGAAGGTATACTGCCTGAATCCTCCCCCGGCGGAAAGGGTAAACAGGGGGGAAAAACGGAACCCCGCCTCCCCGCCAAAACGCCAGTAGGCGTTCGAATAGGTCACCCGGCCGTTCATCCCGTCAAAGGCGGACTGATAAAAACCGAAACTCCCCCCGGCGCGCAGGTTGAGCCGGGACAGCGGGTAATAAAAGAGGCTGAATCCAATGCCCCCCGACAAAAAGCTGGGGCTTCCCTCCGCCCCGTTAAGGGAGCTTATGCCGAAACCAAATTCCGGGCTTATCGAATACCCCAAATCAAAGGGATTGCGGAGAACGCTGGATATATCCACATCGAAAACGGCGTCCGCACCGCCGCCGATACCGAAAAGCTCCGCGCTCTTTGCCGAAGGGAAAGACATATAAGGTTTGGCCCTGACGCTGAAATCAACGGCCCAAAGACAAGGAACGCCTTCGGCAAGCAGTAAAAATATCATAAAAATTCTGCTGCGCAACGGCATTTTCATTTCAAGTTTTCAACTTTTTGCCGCCAAAGAGGATCGAACTCTTGACACAAGGATTTTCAGTCCTTTGCTCTACCAACTGAGCTACAGCGGCAATTCTCTGCTTTTCATGTTTTTAAAAAACCATTTCACACT
>JAIRXH010000137.1 GCA_031268385.1 Treponema sp.
TATATACGGTAGGGGTCCGCCGCGCTGCCCGACCCGCCGGCAAAGCCTGCGGCGACGGTCCCGTCCCAGAGATCGGGGATCTCAAAGAAAAGAACAAAGCCCCCGGCTTTGCGGCACCCTGCAAGGAGCGCGGCGGCAAGGAGGCAGCAACAGACAAGGGAGCATTTCCCAAAACCCGGTTGGTTTTGGGAAATGCTCCTGGAGAAAATTGCCAATTCATTCTGGCTTAAGCAATTACGGCTCATGCAATTTTCTCCGGGGTAAAAAACTTTCCCAAAAACTGAAGTTTTGGGAAAGCCTCTGTGATTTCAAAATAATTTTGAAATCACTTTCGGTAAAAGGTTCATGCCGGCCGCCGGTGAACCGGGAGGATTGAGTGAGAAGGACCCTGCCCAAGCCAAAATCATGGGTGATAGTGCTTTTCCTCGCGCCCATTCTTGTCATTTATTTGATGAATGCGGTGCTGCCCATTTTTATTTCCGTCTTTTACAGTTTCTTCAACTGGTCGGGCGGACGGACGATGAAGTTTATAGGTTTCGGCAATTACGTGGATCTTGTGAAGGACATGGAATTCTGGAAATCTGCCTACAACAACCTTGTTATCGTCGTCATCTGTACCGTGGGGCAGGTGGGACTTGCCCTTGTGGTTTCTTTTCTCCTTATTTCCCGTACCCTGAAATTCAAGGAATTTCACCGGACGGTTATTTTCTTTCCGGTGACCGTTTCGGCGCTGGTCATCGGTTTTATATGGTCCCTCATGTACAACCAGGACTACGGGCTTGTCAATTTTTTTCTGCGTCTCCTTCACCTTGACGCCTTTATCCTGCCATGGCTGGACGATCCTTCCTATATCCTCATCACTGCGTCAATTCCGGTAGTGCTTCAATATATAGGGCTTTACATGATCATGTTTATGGGCGCCATTAAAAGCATCCCGGAAGAGATCCTGGAATGCGCCGGCCTTGACGGTTGCAACGATTTGCAGCGTTCGATATATATTACCCTGCCGATGATCTATGACACCTTTAAGGTGGCGGTGATGATCTGCGTTTCCGGCACGATGAAGATCTTTGATCATATTCTTGTTTTGACCAACGGAGGCCCAGGCAAATCGAGCCAGGTACTGGCCCTGTATTCCTACAAAATTTCCTTTGACCGCATGAAGCTCTCATATGGAGCCACCATTTCCATGGGCATTCTGATATTGAGCGTGATCCTTACCCTTGGTTCACGGAAACTCCTGGGGGGCGGAAAGTATGAATAGGACAATTGCAAAGGCAGGAAGGCTGAGTCTCTCCGCCGTGATCAACATAATCATGCTGTTTTTTTCCGTTGCCAGTATTTTCCCGTTTGTCTGGATGCTCTATTCCTCGCTGAAGACAGAATCGGAATTCGCGCTCAACATCATCTCGCTCCCTCAAAAACCGGTCTTTACAAATTACCTGCGGGCCATAGAGACGGGGCATATGGGCGAGTATGCCCTCAATTCCCTCTTTAATTGCGTCTGTACCGTAATTCTGGCGGTGATTTGTACCTTTATCGCCGCTTACTTTCTCTCGCGGTTCAACTTCAGGGGCCGTTCCCTGATCTATGCCTGCTTTGTCGCGGGTATGCTCATTCCCGTTCATTCCCTCATGGTACCCGTTTTTGTGGAGTACCGCATACTGGGAATCCTTAATTCGCGTTTTACCCTCCTGCCCGTTTACCTCGCCTTTGGCATGCCCATGGCGGTGTTTCTGATAGAAAGTTTTATCGGCTCTATACCCATTGAGCTTGAAGAGGCGGCCCTGATCGACGGCAGTTCCATGGTGCGCACCATGTTCACCATTATCATGCCCCTCTGCCGTCCGGTACTCGCCACAGTGGTGATCCTCACGTTCATGAATACGTGGAACGAGTTTCCCTTCGCTCTGGTGCTGATCCGTGACAATGCCCTGAAAACGATTCCTATAGGGTTGAGAAATTTTCAGGGAGCCTACACGGCCCAATACACGCAGTTCATGGCGGGCATGGCTGTGTCTCTTATTCCCGTTATGGTTGTGTACGCGCTTTTCTACAAGCGCATTATCGTTGGAATGACCGCCGGCACTATAAAGGGCTGAGCGAATAACAGTGGAGGAACATCATGATGCTGGAAAACAAAAAAATTGTTTTTGAAAAGCCGTGGGAGGCGCGGTTGAAAAGCGAACCTCTGGATGACGGCTCTCCGGTTCCGGGACATGTGATTGTAAAAAAGCGTTATTCCCTTATATCAGCGGGAACGGAACTGGCCTGTCTTTCGGGCGGCGAAAGCTGGTTCAGGATGCCTGGAGTCCCCGGATACTGCTGTGTTGCCGAAATAGTGAAAGCGGCCCCCGACGTAAAGGACTTTGCCCCCGGCGATACTGTCTTCTGTTACGGGAACCATTCCCTATACGAGGTGCTACCCAGGGAAGGCATATTCCTTCATGTTCCCCCCGGCATTGATCCAAAGTGGGTTCCTTTTGTCCGTATGGCCTCCATCGCGGCGACGGCGATCCGCGCCTCGGACATCGAGTGGGGTGATACGGCGGCGGTAACGGGCCAGGGCCTCGTGGGAAACATGGCGATGCAGCTTGCCAAACTGCAGGGAGCCGCGGTCATTGCTGTTGATGTGATAGACAGCCGCCTTGCCATTTCCCGGACATGCGGCGCGGATCTTGTGATCAATTCCGCAAGAGAGGACGCGGCCGGAGAGATCAGGCGCTTTACGGACGGCGCCATGGTGTCCACGATGATCGATGCGACCGGAGTGCCCGCGGTGGCCGCGCGGGCCGCCGAATGGGTGGGACAAAACGGCGAACTTGTCTTTTTGGGAAGTCCGCGGGGAACGTATGTAGCCGACTTTACCCCCTTTTTCAACCGCGTCCATCTTGCTCCCTTTAATGTGATACTGAAGGGAGCCCACGAGTGGCGTTATCCCGTGAACAGGACTCCCTTTGTGAAACATTCACTGGAGCGAAATTCACGCCTGATCATGGATCTGATTTTCAGGAAGAAACTTTCCGTGGAACCGCTGCTCTCGGAGATCGTTTCGCCGTCCGATTGTTTTGACGTTTACAATAACATAAGGAACTATAAAGACAGGTATATGGGCGTACTGTTTGAATGGAAATAATCTCCGCACGGCGGCAGACTGTGCGGAGAAAACGCTTCACAGGGAGAACGAAACATGGACATTTCATTGCAGCTATGGTCAATCAAGGAAGAGGTTGAAGAAGATTTTGCCCGCGCGCTTGAACTGACGGAAAAGGCGGGGTACAGCGGGGTCGAGTTTGCGGGGTATCACGGAAAGTCGCCCTCACAGCTCGGTGAGATGCTTGCCAGATATCACCTCAGGGCGGTGAGTACCCACGCGGGAATCGATCGTCTCCGCACGGCGCTTGACGATGAGCTTGAATACGCGAAGGCGCTTGGCTATGCCCTGATCGTGTGTCCCTGGTCCGACTGCGAAAGCGCGGAACAGGCCGTAGCGGACGCGGAGTTTCTTGAAGCATGCGCAAAGAAGACTTTGAAGGAAGGCGTTGCCATAGGCTATCATAACCACAACCAGGAATTCAGGAAATTTAACGGTAGATACGCAATGGACATCATGCTTGATCATATGCCTTCCGTCAAATTTGAACCCGACGTATTCTGGATCGCCTACGGCCTTGTCGATCCCGTCCGCTATATCAAGCCGCTTGCGACCGCAGGAAGAATCGCCGCCATCCATGCCAAGGAACTGGACAGGGAAGGTCCCGACAATGTGTACATAGGCCGGGGCAGGATAGACTTTGCCGGTATAGCCCGGATCTGTCCGCCCGATGCATATCCGTGGATCATAGAGCAGGAAGAGTTTTCAAGTGATCATTTCGATGGAATTTCGCAGAGCCTCAAGGGGCTGCGGGAGGCTCTTTCCTGAAAAAGGCGCTTTCAATGGACTCGTAACGCTTTTCTTCTCCGGTATTTCCGGCCGCCTGTTATCTCATGTTCATGTTGCCGTCTGCCCAAGCAAGTTATCCGTACAGTCAAGGGAGGCGGGAATCCCGATGCCGTCAGACTCCGGTGGAACGGGATTGGCGGAGCAATCACAGCCGGTGAACGCAGGATAGCCGCGTTAACCGGGTTGAATTTCCGGTCTGCCCGCCCTGAATCTCCGCTCAAAACCGATATTATAAGGAATTTGTTGAAAAAAATGATTGACTTACACGCGTAAGCGGTGTATGATAGGATATTCTTGAGCAGACAGGAGTATAGATGAGGGCGACGAGGGCAGACGTTGCAAAAAAGGCCGGTGTATCGGTTGCAACGGTCTCGTATGTATTAAACAATACCTGTCCGGTAAAGGATGAAACGAGAGACAAGGTTCTGGCTGCCGTCCGTGTTCTCAATTACATCCCCGATCTTCGGGCACGCTCCATGGCTACCAACCGTACCATGCAAATTGCTGTTATTGTGTCGAGCCTGAGTGATCCCGTATCCTGTGAGATAGTAGAACATTTCATACATAAAGCGGCGCAAAACGGTTATTTCGTCAGCATCTCAATAAAAATAGGAAATATTATACAGAATATCCGTAATGTCATTTCCCAGCATATGGACGGGGTGTTTATCCTTTCAACGCCCGGTGAAATGGAAAGTGATATGGTATACAGCCTTACCGATACGGAACTCAGGGCAGTCATGGGTGTTCCCCTGTTAAGTGAGGCAAGTAAACAGCAGGTGTGCAGTATCGAAATAGCAAGGAATGAAGCCCTGTTGACTGCGGCGGCATATCTGGGGGAAAAGGGCCATACACGTATAGCTTATCTCAGCAGCGTAACGCATGAAAACGGCCAAAAGGAGATTCTTTCGCTGTTTCAGAAGAAGAAAAAAAACATGCCGCAGGTGAGATGCGTCATCGACATGGCGAAGTGTTCTGATGATTTTGAAACGGGTCGTATTCTGGGCCGCCGTTTTATCAAGAGGTACAGGACCGGTTATACGGCGGTACTTACCCCATGTGAAGAAATGGTACGGGGTTGCATGGCGGCTTTTTCGGAGTGCGGCTTACAGATACCACAGGATATTTCCTGCATGACACTCAAAACAGAAAGCGTTCCCCAGACCCCCAATGATCTTACCGCTATGGTTGTAAACTACCGGCAATTCGCGGAAAAAGCCTTTGATATGCTTCAAAATTTCATCGATGGAAATCTGATCAGCCATTACAGACTGCCATGTGAACTGAGGGAAGGAAAGACAGTGAGTATCGTTACGGGCAAGGGGACAGGACGTCCATGATCTGCGGGGGTTTTGGCCTGTATGGCGGACCGGAGCAGACAATGTTGCTTTCTCCCGAATTTACCCGTGTAAACAAGCAATTCACGGATTATATCCGTGAAAATATAGTTGAAGGAGTATGATATGAACAAAAAGGCCGGTATTATCTTCAGTATTATCTTCATATGCCTTACATTAACGCTCTCTTTTTTGGCAGGCTGCGGATCGGGTTCTTCCGGTAATTCGGCAGACGGTAAAGTGGTGACAATTACCTGCTGGAAACCGCCTCATACCAGCCGGGAAGAGGAAATCTGGAATAACACCATTGCCCTTTTTTCCAAAGATCATCCGGATATCAAGGTGGAATTTTTGGCGGTGCCATGGGAGTCGCATAACGAAAAGGAAATGGCGGCCTTTTCCGCCGGTACGCCTCCTGATGTATCGTTTCAGGTGGAACAGTACGTTGCCTATGCCGCTGCGGGAAAGTTACTGGATCTCAATGGCTATGCTTCGGTTGAAAAGCTTGCCGGGTATCCCAAGGGCGCTCTCGATTACTGTACCTACAGGGGGCAATTAATGGGCATTCCTTTTATTGCCCTTAATTCCATCATGTTCTATAACAAGGATATTTTTGCCGCCGAGGGCATTACAAAATTGCCCTCCACATGGGATGAATTGCTGCAAACGGCCCAGGCTTGTACCAAAGATACCGACGGTGACGGGAAAATCGATCAATTCGGCATTCTGTTTCGAACCAAGCCCCGGCCATATATCTGGGCAGTGATAAATTATATTCAGCAGGCCGGCGCCGATTTGTGGAACGCGGATACCACAAACATCGGGTTTAACACTCCGGCCGGCGTTGCGGGATTACAGTTTTACACCGATCTTTTTCTGAAATACAGGGTGGCGCCTCCCATTGATTATTACTCCAGTTCCGAAGAGGAATACAGTGGTTTCTATAACGGCAAAATCGCCATGTACCCTGATGAAATTCAAAACGTAAGTGTTTTGCGAAACGGAAATCCCAATCTCAACCTGGGGGCATTTCTTCTTCCAAAAGGACCCGCGCCGGATGACACTCACGCAAACTGGGCCTTTGCCAACATGGGCATGCTGAGTATCGCGTCCGACTCTCCCAACAAGGATGCCGCGTGGACATTTGTGGAGTATGCTACCCGCCCGGAAATTGAAAGCCAATACCTGTCGCAGGTTGGTTTCTTTTCTCCCCAGATGGCAACAAATCGTCTTATGTATCAGGATGATGAAATTATGCAGGTCGCGGCTCCGGGAATTGCCGGCATGCAGACTTCTCCGGCATCGCCGTATTTCGAAGCCATGTTTTCGGGAATTGCCTCCATGGAAGAAAAATGTATACGGGGCGCGGCAACGCCTGCGGAAGCTATCCGGCAGCTTGAAGGCGAACTCACTGCCCTGACGGGTCAATAGCCGAAACGGCGTGTCCGGCATGTGGTTTCCGGCAGTATTTTTTGCCGGAGCCCTTGCCGGACAACTCCACCCAGGCTGCCATGAAGGAATCGGTAACTATGCGCAAAAAACCGGGAAGTTACATTCTGTCGTACAGTTTTCTTCTTCCGTTTTTCTTTTTCTTCGTTGTCTTCATCATATATCCCATTATTGATGTATTTATACTCTCTTTTCAAAGCGGAACATTTCTTGATCAGCGTTTTATCTGGGCCGGACTCAGAAATTTCAGGACAGTACTTACCAATAAAGATTTCATAAATTCGTTCAGGAATTCGTTGTTATATATAGTCATGGCGGTTCCCGTGTGCCAGATTTTTGCTCTTTTCTTTGCCATACTGATCCGGAAAAAGACCGCTGTCACCACCATTTATGAATCGGTTTTCTTCATGCCTATGCTTATATCCATGGTTGCCGCAAGCGTACTTATCGCCTATGTTCTTTCAAACAACGGTCCCGTCAATGCTGTTATTGAATTTGCGGGACTGGAAAAAGTAAACTGGATGGGAAAACCTTTTAACGCGCTTGTTTCTGTGATGATACTGGAAATATGGAAGGGTGGAACTTTTTTCATTTTTGTTTATATGACCGCCCTGCGGGCTATCCCTGAAGATTATTCGCAGGCTGCCAGAATAGACGGTGCAAACAATATTCAGGAAACCTTCATGATAACGCTGCCGCTCCTGCGTCATTCGATTATTCTCTGCATTACCATGAATACAATCTGGCAGTTTCAGATCTTTGAATCAGTATATATGCTCACGGGCGGCGGTCCTCTCAAGGCAACCGAATCGGTGATTTATTCGCTCTATATGTACACCTTTAAATTTGGCCGTATTGGGGTTGGCGCCGCCGCGTCTGTGCTTTTTCTTTTTTTCATTTTGATCGTGTGCGGACTCGAAATGCTCGTGTTCCGTCTGGGCGGAGACGGACGGGATGGAGGGTTATGATGAATATCCGTAAATGTCTTGCGGTAACGGTGAAACATCTTGTGTTGGCAGCGGCGGTTATCTGTTTTCTGGGCCCGATCTGGATGATGTTTGTTTCCGCTTTCCGCCAGACTGCGAACATCCTGAGTTATCCGCCCAAACTTTGGCCTGATGACGGCAATTTCAGTAATTTTATTCATGTTTTTTCCATGCAGAACGGTGTATTCGGGAAATGGTTTTTCAACAGTGTCATAGTGGCGGGCGGCAATACGATCATCGTACTGCTCCTCTCTACAATGGCGGGTTTCGCTTTTGCCAAGAGAGATTTTCCGCTGAAAAAGATGCTCTTTACCGCCGTGATAGCTACCCAGATGATTCCTTCCGTCGCCACCCTCATACCCCAATTTTTGCTGATAAGCAAATTCTCAATGGTAAACCGGTACTCGGGCCTGATCCTGCCCTGCGTAGCCAGTGCTTTCGGTGTATTTCTCATGACGCAGTTTATGCGGGACATACCCGATGCCATACTGGAAGCTGCCGAAATAGACGGTTGCGGCGTCTACGGCACATTTATGCGTATTGTGGTTCCTATTATTGTTCCGACGATGAGCCTTCTTGCGATCTTTAATTTTACCCAGCAGTGGGGCAGCCTTACATGGCCGCTTATTGTTGTTTCAAAAGGATCAATGCGTACCCTGCCGCTCGGTATTGCCAGCATGAAAGATTTGACAGGAAGCGTTTCCGGCCCCATTATGGCGGCAACGCTGTTGTCATTTATTCCTGTGCTGATCGCTTTTTTGTGCGCACGGGAACGTTTCATTGCCGGCATGACGCTGGGCGCGGTAAAAGGATAGGAAGAACCGCAATGATTTTTACCCCCGGAAAAAAACTTGTGATGATTGGCGACTCGATTACTGACTACGAACGTAAACGGCCTGTAGGAGAGGGACTTGGAGAGGCGATTGGCCACAGCTATGTGGTACTGGTAGATGCTCTCCTTAAAACAACCTACCCGGATCTTCGGCTCCGTGTGGTCAACATGGGCAACAGCGGCGATACGGTGCGTGATCTCAAAAAAAGGTGGCGCAGCGATGTCCTGGAACTCGATCCTGACTGGGTATCAATACTTATCGGGATCAACGATGTATGGCGGCAATTTGATTCACCACTCAGGTCCGAAGAACACGTCTGCCTTGAAGAATATGAAGAAACGCTGGAACAGCTGATCACATTTACGGAAAAAGAAGTAGAAGGAATCATCCTGATGACTCCCTATTACATGGAGCCAAACCGCAGAGATCCGATGCGCAATCTTATGGACAAATACGGCGAAGCGGTAAAACGTCAGGCAAAAAAACACGGGTGCGTCCCTGTTGATCTGCAGCGTGACTTCGATGAATACCTGAAATACTACAACGCACAATCAATCACATGGGACAGGCTCCATCCCGATACTGTCGGCCACATGATTATCGCAAAATCATTTCTTCGCGCCGCCGGTTTTGAATGGCGCTGAGAAGCCTTCCGGCACGGGCAGCCTGAAACGCCGCTTTCCCGGAGGTTTGCGGAGAAAAAGCGGGAGGAGAAGGGCCCCGCTTCTCCCTTCCCGCGCGGCCAGGGCTACTTTACCGCCTCAAAGCCAAGTTTGAGATCTCCTATGATGTCGTCGATGTGCTCGGTGCCGATGGAAAGCCGCACCGTGTTGGGTTTGATTCCCTGTTCCAAAAGTTCGCCTTCGCTTAACTGGGAGTGGGTGGTGGAGGCCGGATGTATCACAAGGGACTTTACGTCCGCCACGTTGGCAAGGAGCGAAAAGAGTTCCAGTTTTTCGGTAAAGAGTTTGGCCTTGTCCGCGCCGCCTTTAAGCTCAAAGGTGAAAATTGTGCCGCCGCCTTTGGGAAAGTATTTCCGGTACAGGGCGTTGTCCCGGTGTTCGACAAGAGCCGGATGGTTTACCTTTTCCACCTGCGGATGGCCTTTGAGGAAGTCCAGCACCTTGAGGGTGTTTTCCACGTGCCGTTCTACCCGGAGGGAAAGGGTCTCAAGGCCCTGGAGGAAGAGGAACGCGTTAAAGGGGGAAAGGGCCGATCCTGTGTCCCGGAGCAGGGTGACACGGGCTTTGATGATGTAGGCCAGGTTTTTCACCGCCTCGGTGAACACCACTCCGTGGTAACTTGGATTTGGTTTGCTGAGGCCGGGGAACTTGTCGTTTTGGGCCCAGTTGAATTTTCCCCCGTCCACGATGACCCCGCCTATGGATGTGCCGTGGCCCCCTATGAACTTGGTGGCCGAATGGACCACGATATCCACGCCGTACTCGATGGGCTGCAGGAGGTAGGGTGTGGCGAAGGTATTGTCAACGATGACGGGGATGCCCCGGCGATGGGCAATGTCCACTACCGCCTCGATGTTGACAATGCTGGAGTTGGGGTTTCCCAGGGTTTCAAAAAAAATGGCTTTGGTATTCGGCCTTATGGCTTTTTCAAAATTCTCGGGTTTGGAACCGTCGACAAAGGTAGTCTCCACCCCCAGGTCCTTGAAGGTATTGGCAAAGAGGTTGTAGGTGCCCCCGTAGATCTGGTAGTCCGAAACGATATGATCCCCGCTGCGGGTAATGTTCTGAATGGCGTATGTGGTGGCGGCGGCCCCGGAGGAGGTGGCCAGCGCGCCAACTCCCTTTTCCAGTGCAGCGATACGCTGTTCAAACACGTCCCAGGTGGGGTTCATGATCCGGGTGTAGATGTTCCCCGTCTCGGTCAGGGCAAAACGGTTTGCCGCTTTGGCGGAGCTGGGAAAAACGTAGGATGTGGTCTGATAGATGGGCACCGCCCTGGCGTCTGTGGCGGGGTCCGGTTTTTCCTGGCCCACGTGGACCTGGAGGGTCTCAAATTTGTACTGTTTGTCTGCCATAGTAAAACTCCTCTTTTCAAAAGTGCCTATCAACATATAAATTTGATAGGATTAATAAGATTTTGTAAAATCCAATTTATACCTTATATTTATAAGTGTCAAGTGAGGTTTTATTGAATCCGGTACTTTTTGTTCTGCTTTCTTTCGGCGCGGGCCTCTTGTCCTTTTTGTCCCCCTGCGTACTGCCCCTTATTCCCTCATGGCTCCTGTTCCTCGGCGGAACGGCGCCGGAAACCGGAAAACGGCCGCGACTTGTGGCGGTGACGGTGTGTTTCATTCTGGGGTTCAGCGCGGTTTTTGTCGTCATGAGCATCATCATGGCGGGAACCATGCTGCTGCTTGGGGAACTGGGACCCATCATCAACCTGGTTTCGGGGATCATTGTCATCATTTTGGGGCTCAACGTCATTTTTGATTTTATCAAAATCTTCAATTACGAAAAGCGCCTTCATATTTCCGGTCCGCCGAAGGGGTTTGCCGGGGCCTTTTTGGCGGGAATCGCCTTTGGCGCGGGCTGGACTCCCTGCGTGGGGCCCATTTTGGGGAGCATACTCCTTTTGGCGGGTCAGGGCGGCCGCATAATCGAGTCTGTCATCTACCTTTGCGCCTATTCGGCGGGGCTTGGCCTTCCCTTTCTGGCGGCGGCTTTTCTCTTCAACCGTTCCCTCGAAAAAGGCGGGCGGAAGGGGAAGGGCTTCTGGCGCTCCCACGTGGACCTTATCCGGAAAATAAGCGGAATCTTCCTTGTCGTCATTGGCTTTTTGATCATCTTTGGCCGCTATCAGGCGCTGAACGCCTTTCTGGCGCAGAGCCAGTACCGTATACAGGACTGGCTGCGGAAGATCTTTGAGGGACTGTCCAGGTAGGCGGATTCAGGGGCCGCCCCTCCTCGACAGGAGTTCTTCCAGAAAAACGGCGGCCCCGTCTTCGCTGTTCGCGCCTATGACAAGATCCGCGGCCTCCCTGACAGATCCCCTGGCGTTGGCGGGCGCGGCGGAAAAACCGGCCGCGGCGAACATGGAAAGGTCGTTTTCTTCATCGCCCAGCGCCACGGTCCTTGAAGGATCGACGCCGCGGCTGAAAAGCGCGGTCTTGAGGCCTTCACCCTTGGAAACGCCCGGGTTCATCACTTCAAGAAAAGTCGGATAGGTCCTCATAACGGCGACGCCGTTTCCGAAGCGGCCGGCAATTTTCCCCGATATGACGCCGTGAAGGGCGGGTTCGGCAATGAACATGCCCTTGATACATCCCGTACAGCCGGGAGCGGAAAGCGCTTCCACAATGTCGCCTGTAACCGGAACAAGGCCCGTATGGCCCCGGTACATTTCGGCTTCGGGACTTTCCTTTTCAACAAGGAGGATCTCGGCGTCCAGAACCGGACCGGCCTTCCCTGCGCGGCCGGGAAGAAACACCTGAAAATGCACCCCCATGGAACGGGAAAGTTCCGCGCAGAACACGGCGGCTTCCCTGTCAAGCAGGGCGGCCGAGAGGAGCTTCCGCGAAGGCATGTCCACAACTTCGGCGCCGTTAAAATACACCATGGGGCCTTCGGTTCCTATGGCGGCGCGGTATTTTTCCGCCGCGTCGACGGCCCTGCCGGTGGCAATGATCACGGCGATACCCTTTTCCATGCATGCCTTGAGGACCTTTACCGTTCTTGGGCTGAAGGTATTGCCGGGAAGAAGGGCCGTGCCGTCCAGATCCAGGGCAATGGCCCTTACGTTTTTTGGATCAAGGATACGCGGAGAAGTCCCACCAGGGGCGGCGCGCGTTCCGTTCATCCCAGCGCCGCGGTAATAGCCTGGGCCGCGGCCTTGCCGTCCGAGAGCGCCCGGATAACAAGGCTCGCCCCGCTGCGGGAATCCCCCGCGGCCCACACCATGGGATTGCTGGTATGAAAGCTGCCGGCGGTGCGTATGTTGCCGCGCCCGTCAAGTTCAAGGCCAAAATCCGCGACGACGCCATCCTGCACGACGTGGATAAAGCCCATGGCAAGGAGCACGAGATCGGCGCCCAGTGTCAACGCGGATCCGGGAACCTCCTTCATCGTCCAGGCGCCGTCTTCGTTCCGCGTCCACTCGACGCGGTGCGCGGTAACCGAATCAACGGCGCCGTTTTTTCCGTTAAAGGCGGCGGCGTTAACCGACCAGAGCCGCTCGCCCCCTTCAAGGTGGGAGCTTGAAGTCTTGAGCACCTTGGGCCACAGGGGCCAGGGCTCTCCGGGGGATCTGTGCGGCGGGGGTTTGGGAAGTACCTCGATCTGGGTTACCGAAAGCGCCCCCTGCCGGTTTGCCGTTCCGACACAGTCGGAGCCGGTGTCGCCGCCGCCCACCACCACCACCCGTCTGCCGAAGGCGGTAATGGGCGGAATCCCCGTCTCTTCGCCGCCAAGGACACGGTTCTGCAGCGAAAGATAGTCCAGCGCCTGGACTATCCCCGCGTTTTCCCTGCCGGGTATGCCGATGTCACGGGGTTCCCGCGCCCCAATGGCAAGGAGGACAAGATCGAAATCCTTTTCAAGCGATTTTGCCTCGACGCGGGACACGGCGGAACCGGAGGCCTCCCCCAGTCCGTCCGCCTCCGCAAGGCCAAAGCCGTAGCGGGCCTTTCCAATGCGCGTGTTGACCCTGAAGATGACCCCTTCGGCCTCCATGAGCCGCAGGCGCCTGTCTATGAAATTCTTGTCCAGCTTGAAATCGGGAATGCCGTAGCGGAGGTAGCCGCCGGGCTTTTTGTCCGCCTCGAATACGGTAACGGTAAATCCCGCCCTGTTAAGATAGTACGCCGCGGAAAGCCCGGCGGGGCCGGCCCCTATTACGGCGACCTTTTTCCCGTTGCGAACACGGGGAGGGCGGGGAATTACAAGCCCCAGTTCAAAGGCTTTTTCTATGGCGGCAAGCTCGTTCTGCCGTATCGTTACAGGCTCGTCATTGACCCCAAGCACGCAGGAAGCCTCGCAGAGCGCCGGGCATACCCGCCCGGTAAATTCGGGAAAGGGATTGGTGTCTTCCAGAACGGCCCAGGCGCCGGCCCAGTCGCCCCGGTAGACGCGGTCCTGCCATTCGGGCATGTTGTTGGAAATGGGGCAGGCCCAGTGGCAGAAGGGGACGCCGCAGTCCATGCAGCGGGCGGCCTGGGCGCGCCTGTCTTCATCGGAAAGGCTCATCTCCACTTCGCTGTAATCGTTGACGCGCTCCTCGACAGGCCGGTATTCTGAAACCTGCCTCTTTATCTTCAAAAATCCTTTTGGATCGCCCATTACGACCGTACCTCCAGTTCTTCCCGTTCCCGTATTTCGTAGAGCTTCCGGTCCAGTTCCGCAAGTTTCATCTCCTGCAATGCCCGTTTGTATTCAACCGGGAGAACCTTGATGAATTTCCGCCTGTTTTCATCCCACGAAAGGAGTATGTCCCTGGCCCACGCGGAGCCGGTCCAGTAGACGTGCTTTTCTATGCAGTCCCTGACAAATTTTTCATCTTCCTCGTTGTCAAGGCCGGAAAGTTCGACCATTCCCCTGTTGAGGAAGTATTCAAATTGTCCGTTTTTGTTGAACACATACGCGATGCCCCCCGACATGCCCGCCGCGAAGTTACGGCCGACATTTCCCAGCACCACAAGGCGTCCGCCCGTCATGTACTCGGCGCAGTGATCCCCGGCGCCTTCCACCACGGCGAGCGCGCCCGAATTTCGCACGCAGAAACGTTCGCCGGCGACTCCGGCGGCGTAGAGTTCCCCCTGCGTCGCGCCGTAGAGGACCGTGTTTCCCAGGATGATGTTTTCCCCTGTTTTGAAGGCGGAACCTTCGGGAGGCGCCAGGACGATGCGGCCGCCCGAAAGCCCCTTGCCCAGATAGTCGTTGGCGTCCCCGGCAAGACGGAAGGTAATGCCCCGCGCGAGAAAGGCGCCGAAGCTCTGTCCCGCGGACCCCGAAAAATCAACCGTGATGAAATTTTCCGGAAGGCCGTAGCCGCCGAAACGTCTGCTCACTTCCCACGAAAGCATGGCGCCGACAGCCCTGTCGGTGTTTTTGACGGCAAGGTTCAGGGCCGTGGGGTTCTTCTTGTCCAGCGAGGGAAGGCACTTTTCGATGAGCTTTTTGTCGAGTACATGGCCTGTTTTGTGTATCTGTTCCTGAACACAGCGGGTTTCCTGTCCGCCGGGAATAGAGGACGGCCCTTCGGCCCTTACAAGGATGCGGGAAAGATCCACGCCGGCGGTTTTCGCCACCGCGAGGGAATTCCCCTGGTTCACGTCTTTCCGCTGCGTGAGGAGATCCGCCCTTCCCACAAGATCGTCAAAATGCCTGAAACCCAGGGACCCCATGATCTCCCGGACTTCTTCGGCGAGAAAGCGGAAAAAATTGACAAGATGTTCGCTTTTGCCTGAAAAACGCGCGCGCAGCCTTGGGTCCTGTGTCGCCACCCCCATGGGACAGGTGTTCTCGTGGCACTTGCGCATCATGACGCAGCCCAGAACGATGAGGGTCGAGGTTCCAAAACCGAATTCCTCCGCGCCCAGCATACCGGCAATAACGATGTCGCGGCCCGTCTTGAGCTGACCGTCGGTCTGAAGCCGCACCCTGCCGCGCAGTCCGTTCCGCACCAGCACCTGATGGGTTTCCGAAAGCCCCAGCTCCCAGGGAAGTCCCGCGTGGCGTATGCTGGACTGGGGACTTGCCCCGGTGCCGCCGTCATAGCCTGAAATGAGGATGTTGTCCGCATGGGCCTTGGCGACGCCCGCGGCTATGGTTCCCACGCCGGTTTCCGACACCAGTTTGACGCTGATACGCGCGAGGGGGTTGGCGTTTTTAAGATCGAAGATAAGTTCGGCCAGATCCTCAATTGAATAAATGTCGTGATGGGGAGGCGGACTTATGAGGGTGACGCCGGGCGTCGAGAAACGTGTTTTGGCAATGCTGATGTCGATCTTGTGGCCGGGAAGCTGGCCCCCCTCGCCGGGCTTGGCTCCCTGGGCTATCTTGATCTGAAGCTCGGCCGCGTTGGCAAGGTATTCGCTCGTTACCCCGAAACGCGCCGAAGCTATCTGCTTGATGGCCGACCGCGCCCAGGTTCCGTCGGGCCGCGCCGTGTAGCGTTCGGGGTTTTCCCCGCCTTCCCCCGAATTGGAACGGCCCTTAATCGAATTCATCGCGACCGCTATGGTCTCGTGGGCTTCTTTGGATATGGAACCGAAAGACATTGCCCCCGTGGTAAAGCGCTTCATGATGGCCTGGACGCTTTCCACTTCTTCAAGAGGAAGGGGCCCGCCGGGAACGCCCGAAGAACCCTCCGCGTCCGGCGCGCCCTCCCTGAAATCGACAAGACCCCGTATTACATGGGGACTCCGGTTAAGGCTGTCGGCAAGGGCGGAAAAACGCCTGAACGTTTCATAATCCCCCGTCCGCGCCGCCTGTTGAAGAAGGTGTATCATGTCCGGGTTCCAGGCGTGCCGTTCCCCGTTTTTCCGCCAGCGGTACTGGCCTTCGCCCGAAAGAAGGTAATCGCCGGGATGGAGCGTTTCGCCCGCGGCCGCGTGCGCGTCCAGCGCCGCGCGGTAGTGGGCAAGGGCTTCCTCTTCCAGTTCGGCAAAACCCGCCCCGGAAATACGGCTTACCGTACCCCGGAAACACTTTTCAATAACCGCGTCGGACAGCCCCACAGCCTCAAAAACCTGCGCTCCCCGGTAGGAACGGAGGGTACTGGTCCCCATTTTCGACATTACCTTGAGCATTGCCTTGGCAAGGCCTTTCAGGTAGTTCTTTTGGGCGTGAACAAAGCCGCCTGTTCTTCCGCCGTCAAAACTCCGGCAGATTTCGGCAAGGGCCGCCAGCGCGCCGTACGGCACGACAAGATCCGCCCCGCAGCCAAAGAGAAGGGCAAAGTGCATGATCTCCCTGGGTTCCGCCGACTCGACAATGACGGACGCCTTCATGCGAAGGCCCCGTTTCATAAGCCCCTGGTGAACGGCGCCGGCCGCAAGGAGGGCCGGGATGCCGCAGCGTCCCGCGCCGGGGTCAAGGGCCCGGCGGTCCGAAAGGACAAGCAGGGAAGCGCCTGCCCGTACCTCTTCGGCCGCCTCTTCGGCAAGGCGGTCAAGGGCCTTTTCAAGGGCGCCCGTGTGCCCGTCCCCTTTTGCCGCCTTTGCATTCCCCGCCTCAAACACCGCGTCCAGCACCGCGCCTTTGAACACGTCCGGGTTAATGGCAAGAAGGCGTTTCAGATCTCCGGGCGTCATGATGGGGTCAAGCACCTTGATCCTTCGGCAGTGGGTTTCACTCTCGTCAAGCAGGTTCCCCTGGGGGCCGGCGAAACTGGTCAGGGTCATGACAAGATCTTCCCGTATCGAATCGATGGGAGGATTCGTTACCTGGGCAAAAACCTGTTTGAAGTAGGCGTATACCCGCTGGGGCCGGCTGGAGAAGACGGCCAGAGGAGCGTCCATCCCCATGGAAGAGGTAGGCTCCTGTCCGCCTGCCGCCATGGGAACAAGGAGGTTTTCCCTGTCTTCACGGGAATAACCCATGGATCTTTCCATAAAAAGGATCTTTTTGTCATCCTGGAAAAACGGATCGTCCGTTTCGTTTTCATAAACCCCCTGATCAAGGACGGCCAGATTGTCCCTGATCCATTCGCCGTAGGGCTTCCTTCCGCATATAACGCGCTTTACTTCCTCGTCGGGAATAATGCGCCCCTTTTCCATATCCACAAGGAGGAGTTTTCCCGGAAGGAGCCTTCCCTTGTACGCCACCTCTCCCACGGCAAAGTCCTGCACCCCCGTTTCCGAGGCCATCACTATCATGCCGCCCTGGGTAATCGTGTACCGCGAAGGCCGGAGCCCGTTCCTGTCCAGCGTACCTCCCACATAGCGGCCGTCGCAAAAGACCATGGAAGCCGGTCCGTCCCAGGGCTCCATGACGCAGGCGTGGTACTGGTAAAAGATTTTAAGTTCATCCGGAATGGGGTTCTTGTCGTTCCAGGATTCGGGGATCAGCATCATGAGGGCATGGGGGAGGCTCCGCCCCGACATGACCAAGAGTTCAAGCGCGTTGTCAAAACTGGCGGAATCGCTTCTTCCCGGCTCTATGGAAGGAAGAATGTCCCGTATGTGTTCGCCAAAACGGGGATGATCAAAGAGGGCTTCCCTGGCCTCCATCCAGAAGCGGTTGCCCCGTATCGTGTTGATCTCGCCGTTGTGGGCCACTATGCGGAAAGGCTGGGCCAGAGGCCAGTCGGGAAAGGTGTTGGTTGAAAAGCGGGAATGGACCAGCGCGACCGCGGTTGTCATGGTTTCGTCGCGGAGTTCCGGGAAATAGTCCTTGAGCTGGGAGGACATCATCATGCCCTTGTAGACAATAATCCGGGAGGAAAGGGACGGCATGTAGGCTTCAAGCCTTTTTGCTCCCAGGGTCTTTTCCAGCTTTTTCCTGAAAATAAAGAGCCGGAGTTCCAGATCGGAAACACCGCCGGCCCCCGCCGTGTCCGCGTTCCGCCCCGTTCCCGCCGCACCCCTGTCCGCCAGCACCAGATGTTTGATCGCCGGTTCCGCCGCGCGGGCGATAAGCCCGATGGCGCCGCTATTGACCGGCACGTCCCGCATGGCGGCAACCGTAAAACCCATAGCCCCGGCGGTTTCGTCGATGGCTTCAAGAACGGCGCGGGCCCGCTCGTCCGCCTTCGCGCCGTTCCGGCCGGGGAGGAAGAGGAGACCGGTCCCGTAGGAACCGGCGGCGGGAAGATCCGGAATGAGCCGTTTGTAAAAATCATGGGGAATTTGAAGCAGCACGCCCGAACCGTCGCCGGTCTTGTTGTCGGCGCTTTCGGCGCCCCGGTGTTCCATCCGCTCCAGAACTTCAAGGCCCCGCCTTAAAATATCGTGGGATCTGCGGCCCTTGATGTCCGCGACAAACCCTATGCCGCATGAATCATGCTCGTCTTCCGGCCGGTACATACCCCCGGAAGAACCGGTACACCTGTGCCCGGTGGGGATACGCCCTTCCCCCTCCTTTTGCTCGCCCATCATGACTCCTTGAGGATTATACGCCGGATTTCGGCCCCCGCCCGCCTGTGCCGCGCGCGATAAACCGTATAAATTTATACAGGAAGCGGGATTTTTGTGCAACCGACCGTGAGCGCCAGGGGGCGCTTGCGAATCGCGGACGGAAGATAACCACGGACGACACGGATGACGCGGACGAAAATTTACCACGGACTTCACGGACCATCACGAATAAAAAGAAAATTCACCACCAGCTATCCGTTCCGCGGATAGCCCCTCACCAACAGCACACCAACCACACGAACGGGAGCGTGGAGTTTCGCGGCTTCGACCCCTGACACCGCCCACAAACAGCGCGCCGCCGCCGCGAAACTCCCAAGCCCAAAGCCGCAGGCTTTGGGCAGCCTGCGGCTTTGGGCCGGGGAAATGCTCCCGTTTCAATCTTGTTAAGAACAGGGTAATAAAATAGTATGAAAACAGCCGGTACGGGACCGGGGAGAGGCGGAAAGGAAGGCGTTACAATGAAAAAGATCGGTTTATGTTCGGCGCCGCTCATCCTCATAATCAGTATGCTGCTGGCCGCCTGCGTCCCCGCAGGGCCGTCCAGAAGCACGGGCAGCATCGCCGCCCCCACCGACGGCGGCGTCCAGTCCGCCGGCGGGGAAGACGGTCTTTCGTTGTCCCGGTCCGTAGATGGCGGCGAGCCGCAAAAATACGCCCTGGTTATCGGGAACGGGGCCTACACCGGCGTTACCCGCCTCAACAACCCGGCGAACGACGCCGCCGACACAGGCGCCGCCCTGCGGACTCTGGGCTTTACCGTGGACCTACTGGCCAACGCGGGCAGGGTAGAGATGGAAGAGGCGGTAACGCGGCTCAAAAACCGCCTTTCTGTGGAGCGGGGTTCCTACGGCTTTTTCTATTACGCCGGCCACGGGGTACAGTCAAACGGGGAAAATTACCTCCTCCCCGTGGACGCGAACATCCCCAGCGAGGCGTACCTCCGGGACCGTTCGGTGTCCATGCAGGCGGTATTGGACGAGCTTAACGCCGCGGGGAACGCCCTTAACATCGTGGTGCTGGACGCCTGCCGGGACAACCCCTTCAGCTGGCGGCGGAGCGGGAGCCGGGGCCTCCAGGTGGTAAGCAACCAGCCCGCGGACAGCATCATCGTGTACGCCACGAGCGCCGGCAGTACCGCCGCCGACGGCGAGGGCCGTAACGGCCTTTTTACCGCCCATTTGCTCAACAACCTGAAAAAACCGGGCCTTGAAGTGAACGAAATCTTTCGTCTTACCGGCGCCGACGTGCGCCGCGCCAGTGGCGGCGCGCAGATACCGGCGATCTATTCCCAGTTTTTCGATATCGCGTATCTGGGAACCAGGCCCGCGCCGGTCGTGTCCGCCCCCGCCCCTGCACCCTCCCCAGCGGCGGCTCCCGTAACCCAGCCCGCGCCTGCGGCGGCCCCAGCGGCCCGTCCCGCCCCAGCGGCGGCTCCCGTAACCCAGCCTGCCCCGGCGGCGGCCCCCGCGGCCCGGCCCGCGCCTGCCCCGGTTCCCGCGTCCGCGCCTGCCCCCGCCCCGGCGGCCCAGTCCGTCCCCGCAGCAGCCCGTCCCGCGCCCGCGCCCGTGGCGGCCCGTCCCGCGCCTGCGCCCGCGCCTACTCCCGCTCCGGCAGCCCGGCCCGCGGCCCGGCCCGTACCGGACATGGTCCGCATTCAGGGCGGCATGTTCACCATGGGCAGTCCCGCCTCGGAGCCGGGGAGAGGTGACAATGAACTTCGGCACCAGGTAACGGTGGGGTCTTTTTACATGGGAAAGTACGAAGTAACCCAAAGGGAATACGCGGCCCTTATGGGGAACAACCCCAGTAACTTCAAGGGCGATACCCTCCCGGTGGAACAGGTAAGCTGGTACGACGCGGTAGAGTACTGCAACAAGCGGAGCATACTGGAAGGGCTGGCGCCCGCGTACACGATAAACAAGGGGCGGCGCGATCCGAATAACCAAAGTGGATACGATGACCTAAAGTGGACGGTAACCTGGAAGGGGAACGCCAACGGGTACCGTCTGCCGACGGAGGCGGAGTGGGAATACGCGTGCCGCGCGGGAACAACGGGGCCCTTTACCACGGGGAATAACATCACGACGGACCAGGCAAATTACAACGGGAACAGGCCGTACAACAACAATGCGAAAGGGATCGACCGGCAAAAGACGGTGAATGTGGGGAGCTTTGCGCCCAACGCCTGGGGCCTCCATGACATGCACGGGAACGTGATGGAGTGGTGCTGGGACTGGCACGGGGTTTACCCAGGCGGAACGCAGACCGATCCTGCGGGCCCCTCTTCCGGCTCGAACCGGGTTCTTCGCGGCGGCAGTTGGCCCAGCATCGCTCAGGCCCTGCGTTCGGCCGACCGGGGCAGCAGCACCCCGGCGATCTGGAGCCGCAACTTCGGTTTCCGGCTTGTTCGTCCCTGAGTTCCGCCCAGGTCAGGCTGAAGGCGAAGCACAGCTTCGTCGCCCTGGAGTTTTCGCTTTGCGAAAACTCCCCAGCCGAAGGCGAAGCGGCGCTTCGCCTTCGGCCCGCCTCGGGAGAACGTCCGCCCCGCCTGCAACGGGGATAGGCGGGCCTGGATCCCACCGTAAAGGACATTCCGGGGCAGCGCAAAGGCGCCAGGCGCCACATTCTGTGGCAGCGCGGCGTCATCTGCCGTGCGCCGACGGCCGCGGCCCATTCCCGGACAGTTCCGGCCTGTTCCCGGACGGTTCCGTACCATTCCCGGATGATTCGGGAACATTCCCGGATGAATCGGGAACATTCCCGGACAGTTCGGGACCATTCCCGGACGGTTGCGGCCCATTCCCGAACGGTTCTGGACCATTCCCGGACGGTTCGGGATAATCCGCCGTCCCTGGCGGATTATCCCGTTGGAGTTTTTGCGGGGCAAAAACTCCACCCAAAGCATTGGAAACAGCGCCCTCCATGGCGCGGGACG
>JAIRXH010000144.1 GCA_031268385.1 Treponema sp.
GGCCGATCATTCACAGGTGGAGACTGAACATCTCCTCAAGGCGCTTCTGGAACAGGAGGACGGCATTGTAAGTCCCCTGGTCGAAAAAATCGGGGCGGTTCCGGCCCGGCTCGTACAGGAGGTGGACGCCCTGATAGGCGCCCTGCCCAGGATTTACGGCGAAGCGGCGCAGCTCTACTTTTCTTCCGCCGCGTCAAAGATCCTTGCCAGGGCGGAGGATGAGGCCGCTTCGCTTAAGGATGAATTTGTTTCGACGGAGCACATTCTTATCGCCATTGCCGGGGGGGAAGGGAAGGCGGCGAATATACTGAAGAAGGCCGGGGTGAACAAACAGGCTATTCTTTCTTCGCTCAAGTCGGTGCGGGGAAATACCAGAGTGACCGATCAAAACCCCGAGGAAAAATATCAGGCGCTTGACAAGTACTGCCGGGATCTTACCGCCCTTGCCCGTCAGGAAAAACTCGATCCGGTTATAGGCAGGGACGAGGAAATACGCCGCTGCATGCAGGTTCTTTCCCGGCGTACCAAAAACAACCCCGTCCTTATAGGCGAGCCGGGCGTGGGGAAGACCGCCATTGTCGAAGGGCTTGCCCGGCGCATAGTGGCGGGCGACGTGCCCGAGGGGCTCAAGGGGAAAAAACTCCTTGCCATGGATCTGGGGGCCCTGGTGGCGGGCGCCAAATTCAGGGGAGAATTTGAGGACAGGCTCAAGGCGGTGATCCACGAGATACAGGCCTCCGACGGCAAGATCATCCTTTTTATCGACGAGCTTCATACCCTCGTGGGCGCGGGCGCGGCCGAAGGCGCCACCGACGCCAGCAATCTTTTGAAGCCCGCCCTTGCGCGGGGAGAACTGCGCTGTATAGGCGCCACCACCCTTGACGAGTACCGTCTGCACATAGAAAAGGACGCCGCGCTGGAACGGCGCTTCCAGCAGGTTTACACGGCCGAACCTTCCGTCGAGGATACCGTCGCCATACTCCGCGGCCTCAAGGAACGCTACGAGGTGCACCACGGCGTGCGTATCAAGGACGAGGCCCTTGTCGCCGCGGCGTCTCTTTCCAGCCGGTACATTACCAGCCGCTTTCTTCCCGACAAGGCCATAGATCTTGTGGACGAGGCGGCGAGCCGGCTCAAAATGGAACTGGATTCCCGTCCTACGGAACTGGACAAGCTGGAACGCCGGCTTCTTCAGCTTTCAATCGAGAAGCAGGCCCTTGCCCGCGAGGACGATTCGGCGTCAAAGAACAGGCTGGAAAAACTTGAGAAGGAGATTGCCGATCTTGCGGCCGGGCGGGACGCCATGACCGCCCGCTGGGAGAACGAGAAAAAGGATATTCAGCAGATACGCGAGCTGAAACAGCGGATCGAGGAACTTAAAATCGAGGAAACAAAATACGAGCGCGCGGGGGATCTTTCCCATGCCGCCGAGGTAAAGCACGGCAAAATACCCGAGGCCCAGAAGAAACTTGCCCGGCTTGCGGACCAGATTGAGAAGAAGCACGAAGGGAAGGGGGAAGGCGCGCTTCTCCGCGAGGAGGTAAGCGAGGAAGACATAGCGGCGGTGGTGGCGGCCTGGACGGGAATTCCCGTTTCAAAGATGCTTTCGGGAGAACTGCAGAAGTACCTCGATCTGGAAAAGGTTCTTGAACAGCGCGTGGTGGGACAGGAGACCGCGGTCGGGGCCGTCGCCGACGCCATCAGGCGTAACAAGGCGGGCCTTTCCGACGCGGCCCGTCCGCTGGGGTCTTTTCTTTTTCTGGGGCCCACCGGCGTGGGAAAAACGGAGCTTGCCAAGACACTGGCGGACTTTCTCTTCAACGACGAAAAGGCCCTTACCCGCATAGACATGAGCGAATACGGCGAAAAACACTCGGTGAGCCGCCTCATAGGTGCCCCTCCCGGCTATGTGGGTTACGAACAGGGCGGCCAGCTTACCGAGGCGGTGCGCCGCAGGCCCTACAGCGTGATCCTTTTTGATGAAATTGAAAAGGCCCATCCTGAGGTGTTCAATGTTTTTCTTCAAATTCTTGACGACGGCCGCCTTACCGACGGGCAGGGCAGGGTGGTTGATTTCAGGAACGTGATCATCGTCATGACCAGCAACCTCGGTTCGGATTTGATTCTGGAAGCGAAAAAAAGCGAAACGATAAAGGACGCGCTTACGGAACTGCTCAAACAGAGTTTCAGGCCCGAGTTTCTTAACCGCATAGACGAAACGGTGATCTTCAACAGGCTTGGAAAAGCCGAAATAGTGAAGATTGTCGACATACAGCTTGGCCTGCTTTCGCTCCGCCTCGCGGAACGGAAGATGACGCTGAAGCTCACACCGGCCGCCAGGGCGCTCCTTGCCGGGCGGGGGTATGATCCCCTGTTTGGCGCGCGGCCCCTCAAGCGGACCATACAGGCGGATCTGGAAAATCCCCTGGCAAAACTTGTCATAGCCGGGAAGATAAAGGAGGGTGACACCATTACCGCCGATGCCGCCGGGGACAGTTTGACCTTCAAAAGAAGCGGAAGCCGGCAGGCGGAATAGGTCCGGGGCGTCATGACCGGATCGCGGTTGACAACGCGCCCTTAATCGGTTGAACATAAGATCATGAAACGAGGCGGGGGCCAGGTACTGGCGGTAGATTCTTCACGGGACGCCAGGGTCCTGCGGGCCCTTTCTTCGGATGTCCGCCTTCGCATACTGGAGCTTCTGCAAAACACGGAGCTTAATGTTTCCGAAATAGCCCGCCGCCTTAACATTCCGCAGTCAACCGCCGCGACCAGTATTCTGACCCTGGAGGAAGCCGGGCTTGTCGACAGCCGTAACGCCAACGGCGTCAAGGGCGGCCAGAAGGTGTGCATTGCCCGGTACAAGGAATTTCTTGTCAGTTTCAATCCGCCTGAGGTGCTGAACGACAACAGGGCGATTGAAGTTGAAATGCCCGTCGGCCTTTTTACCTCCTACGATGTTTCCGCTCCCTGCGGCCTTTGCAGCAGGGAGGCCATAATAGGGTATCTTGATGTGCCCGAGATCTTCTTTTCGCCCGACCGTATCAAGGCGGCCCTGGTGTGGTTTGAAAAGGGGTATGTCGAATACAAATTCCCCAATAACACCCTCTCTACCGGCTCGGGCGGCTCCCTTAAACGCATAGAACTGGTAATGGAAGTGTCGTCCGAGGTGCCAGGCACCAACAAGAAGTGGCCTTCCGATATTTCGGTCTGGATAAACGAGGTGGAAATAGGTTTTTGGACCAGCCCCGGTGACTTCGGCGACCGCCGGGGCAAGTACACACCGTCTTTCTGGAAACTTGAAGGTTCGCAGTACGGCATCCTTGTTGCCTGGGCGGTTACCCCCGAGGGAACCTTTGTGGACGACAAGCCCGTTTCAAAAGTGACCCTGGGCGATCTCAATATTCCGGGCCACCATTCAATCAAGGTCCGCATAGGTGTAAAGGATTCCGCCCGGCATGTCGGCGGAATCAACATCTTCGGCAAGGGCTTTGGAAACCACGATCAGGACATACTGCTCAGGCTGATTCCCTGATCCCAGCAGATTCCGCCCGGCGGCGGCCCGCCTTCCGTCTTTCGCACAATCGCCGCCGCGGCGGGAAGCCTCCCGGCGGTTTTGCGCCGGGCAAATCAGGTCAAATGGTATCCGCCGTCCGCGAGAATTACCGAGCCGTTAAGGAAGGGACAGATGTCGCTCGCGGCGAAAAGCACAATGGCGCCTACTTCCTCGGCGTAACCAAAACGGCCCATGGGGATCATCCCGGTCCAGACATCGCGGAATTTTTTGCCGTCTTTGCTGACCCCTTCGGGCAGTATGTCGCTTTGTATGTAGCCGGGCGAGACGGCGTTGACCCGTATGTTGTGTTCCGCCCATTCATAGGCGAGGCATTTGGTCATCATGCTTACCGCGGCTTTGCTTGCGTTGTACACCGTCTGGCGCTGGGGGGTCATGACCAGCCGGTCGGAATTGGAAGAGACATTGATGATGCAGCCCCCCTTCTGTTTGATCATCACCCTGCCGGCCGCCTGGGAAAGGAAGAAGAGCGAATCCAGGTTGACATCCATGACCCTGCGCCAGCTTTCCCATGAAATGTCTTCGGCGTTTTCGACATGGGTAATGCCGGCGTTGTTTACAAGGATGTCGATACGGCCGAAACGGGAAACCGCCTCGCCTATGAGCGCCTCCCTGTCCGCCGCCGCCGTAATGTCCGCGCGGTAAAAGGCGCAGTTTACCCCGTGTTCCCCCGCTACCTCCGCCGCGGCCCTGTTTCCCAGTTCTTCGCGCCTCCCGGCGATGAGGATGTTTGACGCGCCCGCCTGTGCAAAGGCCTCCACAATTCCCCTGCCTATGCCGCTGTGGCCTCCGGTAACGACGGCGGTTTTTCCCGTCAGTCTGATTTTGTTGACGATTTCCCTCATGGTAACCTCCTGTAACCGGATTATAGCCGTCCTCGTCCCGGCGGAATAGACGGGATCACAAGAGGCGCGTGTACACGATGCCGGCGGGATGCTTTGTCCGCGGCGCTCCTTGCCCAAACGCCGGTTTTGTGCGTTTTTTGTTGCCAATATAAAAAAAGCGGGTTTATAGTGGTACTACACAAAACGTGTACGCGGGCGTTTTTCCGCGTGTGTTTAACAAGGAGGCTGTGCAACGAAGCTGTTTGTCGATACCCGGCGGCATACCGGGAAACGTGACCCAATGCTTTACGGGCACTTTATTGAGCACTTTCACCGGCAGATCTACGGGGGAATTTATGATCCGGGGAACCCTCTTTCCGATAAAGACGGACTGCGCCTTGATGTTATCGAGGCGATGCGGCGGATAAAGATCCCCGTTTTGCGCTGGCCGGGCGGCTGTTATGTATCGGCGGCGCACTGGAAAGACGGCGTAGGGACGAAACGGACGGCGCATTTTGACAAGGCCTGGCGCGTCGAGGAACCAAATACCTTCGGTACTGATGAATATATCAAATTTTGCCGCAAGGTTGGGTGTGAACCGTATATCTGCACGAACGCGGGAACGGGGACAGCCGAAGAAATGAGCGACTGGGTGGAGTACTGCAACCTGAAAACCTGGGGACAGTGGGCAAAACAGCGGATACAAAACGGAAACGCGGCGCCCTACAACGTAAAATACTGGAGTATAGGCAACGAAAACTATCTGGACGGCGAAATCGGGGCCAAATCCGCCGCCGAATGGGGCCGTCTGGTGACAGAGTCGGCAAAAATGATGAAAAGGGTGGACCCTTCAATAGAATTATCCGCGGCGGCGCTTGCGGACCTTGACTGGAATATCAATCTCCTGAAAAACTGCGGTGACAAACTTTCCTGGATTTCTCTCCACGGGTATTGGGACGGGATATGGCAGACTAATGATTACGGGAATTACGGCGCCTGCATGGTGTATACCAATACCATTGACGCCCAGGTAAAAAAAGTCCGGGGAACCCTTGCCGCCCTTGGGCTGGATCATATCCGTATCGCTTTTGACGAATGGAATCTCCGGGGCTGGCATCACCCGAATGTCGACAAGGGGCTTGGCCCTGACGATTACCTTGCCCCAAGGGATTTGAACGATGAAAACCGCCGTTACACCATGGCGGACGCGGTTTTTACCGCCTGTTTCCTTAACATGCTGAACAGAAACTGCGATATTATCGGCATGGCAAACTACGCGCCTGTGGTAAATACCCGTGGCTGTATATTTACCCATCCCGAAGGCATTGTCCTCCGTTCAACGTTTCATGTTTTCGAAATGTACTCAACCGCTCTGGGCGAAACCGTACTGGACACCTTCGGCGAGGAAGTTCCCCTGTTTTCCACTCAGGACAAGCAGGGCGGGAACGCGGAAACGCCCGCGCTGGATCTTGTCACGACCTTGAACAAGAGTGGCGAAGTGGTTATCGGCGCGGTGAATAAAGATCCCGGCAAGACCCATACGCTGCGGATTGACTGGAGGGGCAGTTCTTTGGACGCGGCGCCGGTCGGGTACAGCATTCATACGCTTTCAGGAAAGAGCACCGAATCGTACAACGATATAGGCCATGACCAGGCGATACCGGAAAAGCCTGTCGAATCGGCGTATAAAGCGGGGGACCTTATCAGCCTGGCGCCTCATTCGGTGAACCTCATCCGGTTTATAAATCAAAAATATTGATTAATATTAATTTTCTTGACAGATTAAAAAAATGCCCTGATACTGTATGAATGGTTTTGAGAAATGAGCTTGTTCCAAAGTCCGGTTGGTTTTGGAACAAGCTCCTGGAAAGACCGGTCAGAAGCCCGGTTTTTCCGCAAAATCCAGGGAAGCGCTGATTTATTCGAATGCGAATAAACCAGCGCTACAAAATCATCATTTTTTTAGGAGGACAAGGAATGAAGAAAATTCTAATTCCGGTTCTGATTCTCTGTTTGGCGGGCAGCCTGTTTGCCGGTCCCCAGAATCAAGGCGGCGGAGCCGCAAGCGGTACCCAGATGATCGCGGGCGCCAATGTGCCCCGTAACCAAACGATCATTCTGGAGAATCCCGATGGCCGCATTACTCCGGCGGATAATTTCAACCGCTGGGCCCCCGGTTTCCGGGGCGCCGCCACGGGTTTTCAGCAGCTCGCCCTTGACACCCTCTGGTACATCGATCCCGACGCCGGGCTTAACGGGGTATGGGAAAACGCCCTGGCTTCCGAGAAGCCCGTCTACAACAGGGACTTTACCCAGATGACGGTAAAGCTGCGCAGGGGCATTTTCTGGAGTGACGGCGTTGAATTTACCGCCGACGATCTTGTCTATACCGTGGAAACCCACATGAAGACCCCAGGGCTTAACTATAACGGGCAGTTCAACGAATCCGTTGCCAGTATCGCCAAGTCAGATAATTACACCGTGGTCTTTAACCTCAAGTCGCCCAACTCCCGGTTCCACGCGTACTTTACCGTCCGGTGGGACGCCTGCTACATCATGCCCAAGCATATATTCGAGAAGCAGAGCGATGTGCTGGCCTTCACCTTCAACCCTCCCGTCAGTCTTGGACCTTACACGCTCAAGAGTTTTGACCCTCAGGGTAACTGGTTCCTCTGGGAGAAACGGTCCGACTGGCAGAGGACCACCTTGGCCCTCATGGGCAGTCTGGCGCAGTCGCCTCAGTACGCCATGTACATCCACGCCGGTACCAGCGATGTCAAGGTCATGTCCCAGCAGAATCATCAGATTGACGTGATCCACGACATTGCCCCCGAAGGAGTCATTGCCCTGGCAAGGAGCAATCCCACCACAAAAACCTGGTTCCCCGGTTTCCCCTGGGGCCATCCGGATCCTACTCTCCCTGCCATCGTGTTCAACCACGAGAAGCGCGGCCTTGACGACAGGAATGTACGATGGGCCCTGACTCTGTCCATCGACATTACCCGGCTGGCCATTGCCTCGTACCGGGGCGCCATGACAGTTTCGGCTCTCGCCATACCGCCCACGGGAATGTATCCATCCATTTATTTTGAACCTCTTGAAAGCTGGCTCCAGAACTACACCCTGGATCTTGGGGATGGTACTTCCATCAAGCCTTACAACCCCAACGCGGCGCTTGAGATTGCCACCGAGGCCCGCAAGTCCCTGGGCGACATGGTCCCCACGAACACCGCGGACATCAAGAAGTACATCGGAGCGGGCTGGTGGAAACGGGATCTGGCCGCCGCCGAAAAACTGATGAAGAGGGCCGGGCTCCGGCGCAACGCCAGGAACATGTGGGAATTCAATGACGGCACGCCTTTCAGAATCAACCTGCTTGCCAATACGGATCTTGAACCCTCAATGAACCGCGCCGCCGCCATGGTGGTGGAATGCTGGAGAGAATTCGGTGTCGATGCTACTATGGAAGTAAGCACCGATCGCTGGACCCTTGCGCGGCAGGGAAATTTTGAGGCGTCATTCATGTGGGACATCGAGACCTGGGGCGGCCACCCGGATCTGTTCTACTTCCTGGGGACATTCCATTCCAGCCTGTACCGGCCTTCGGGGCAGCTTGCCGCCGGCCGGAACTATTCACGGTGGCGGAACCCCAAACTTGACACTATCGTTGACAGCATCCGTCAGCTTGACTTCGACGATCCCAAGGTTATCGAATTGGGAAAGGATTATGTGCGGCTGGCTGTGGATGACATGAACGAGATTCCCATCTGCTCGTACAATGTGTTCACCTGCATGGATGAATACTATTGGACGGGCTACCCGACCATTAACGATCCGTATACCGACCCGGTTCCCAATTGGGGTAACTCACGGTATATGTATGTAAGATTCCGGTCCACCGGCAAGTAAGCAAGAGTTCTCTTCTTTACCTCCCGGCAGTAATGCCGGGGGGAATTTTTTTAACATCGAGGTTAAGGCGGTGCGTAAATTTTTGTTAAATTATGTACTTCCCCGAATTGGCCAATATATCATGGTTGTTTTTCTGGGCGTTACCGTGACCTTCATCATCCCCCGGCTTTCTCCCAGCGATCCGGTGGAAGCCCAGGTTTCCCGGCTAATGGCCTCGGGCGGGCAGTTCGGCGCCGCCGGGCTTGAGAGCATGAGGAAAGCTCTGTCGGAGTTGTACGGGCTTGAGGGGAGCAAATGGGAGCAGTATGTGAATTTTTGGGCCCGTTTCTTCCGGGGCGATCTGGGGCCCTCCCTTTCGGTTTACCCGACGCCGGTTCTGGATCTTATCATGAACGCCATGCCCTGGACCTTGGGCCTGCTTCTTACGGCGACTATCATTTCATGGATACTCGGCAACCTTCTGGGCGGGCTTTCGAGTTACTACCCCAAAAACCGCTTTCTCGGGACCATTGATGTGTTAAGCCAGGGGGTGCGTCCCATTCCCTATTACATCATGGCCCTGCTTCTGATCTGGCTCTTCGCCTATATATGGCCGGTTTTTCCCATCCGGGGGGCATACCCCATGGGCGACCGGCCCGAACTCAGCCTGCGTTTCGCGGTAACTGTGCTCTATCATTCTCTGCTCCCCGCGCTCAGTCTTATAATAGTCGGCATCGGGAGCTGGTTCATCGGTATGAAGTCTCTGACATCTAATATAATCAGCGAAGACTATGTGGTTTATGCCGAAACCGCGGGATTGAAAGAAAAAAAGATCCTGTTCGGGTATGTAATCCGCAATGCCCTCTTGCCCCAGGTTACGGGACTTGCCCTTCAGCTTGGTATGATATTCAACGGCGCCCTGATACTGGAAGTCATATTCACCTATCCAGGGCTGGGCTACCTGGCCTACAGCGCCATTCTTGCGAACGATTATTCCCTGGTAATGGGTATTACCATTTTTTCCATAGTTGGAGTGGCGACGGCGGTCCTTCTTATGGATCTGTTGTACCCCTTGTTTGATCCGCGGGTCAGGATCCAGTAGGAGGCATCATGAAACTTCGTTTCCCGTTCGATTTTGTGTGTGGTTATTCAGCCGTACGGAGGCAGGGTTATCATGTTTAAAGTACTCCGGGATCTTTTGCACTATGACGGGCGCTTCCGTATTGGCTTTATTTTTCTCCTGGTCATTCTGGGCCTGACTTTTCTTTCCCTGGTTTCGCCTTACGATATGAGCAAGACCTTCCAGGTGGGGATGGATCTTCCCCCTTCGGCGCAGCATTTCTTTGGGACCAATACCCGTGGCCAGGATATTTTCTGGTGGATGACCTTTGCCGTTCGCAATTCCCTCTATTTGGGAATCCTGACCGCTCTGGTTTCGCGGGTGATAGCGGTGCTCGTGGGTCTGACCGCGGGTTACCGGGGCGGCGCCATCGACAAATTCCTCATGGCAATCAACGACAGCTTCGTGGTTATGCCGGTGCTTCCCATACTGATACTTATCAGTTTCCTTATCCGGGGGCAGATGAGCATTGTCTCTCTGGCGGTGTTTCTGGGAATTTTTGGGTGGCCCTGGGACGCCCGGCTTATCAGGGCCCAGGTTTTAAGCCTCAAGGAAAGGTCCTTTACAAGAACCGCCGTGTATTCGGGATCAAAACCGCTGCGCATTACGATGACAGAACACCTTCCGTTTGTATTGCCGGTAGTGTTTGCTACAACCATTAACAACATGATCTGGTCCATTGGCATGGAAGTGACCCTGGGAATTCTCGGGCTTTCCGATGTCATGTCCCCGTCTCTTGGTTCAACAATTTATTGGGCCAATTCTCATCAGGCCCTGATGTCGGGAGTATGGTGGTGGCTGGCCGCCCCCATTGCCGTTTCGATAGTTCTCTTTCTGGGGCTTTACCTTCTGTTTTCAAGCGTGAACGAGTATATCGATCCCAGGACCAGACTGCGCCGGATGGGAGGCTGAGATGACGCTGTTAAATGTTGAAAACCTCAAAGCCTACTACAAAACCGAAATGTACGGTATTTCACGTTTGGTTAAAGCGGTTGACGATGTGTCCCTTACTCTGGAATCCAACGAGATCTACGGGGTTGCCGGGGAATCAAGCTGCGGAAAAACCACTCTGATAAAGGTTCTTTCGGGAACGATAAAGCCGCCCCTTAAAGTCCACGAGGGCAGCGTAAAGTATCATTTCAAATCGGGCGAAACGGATATGGCCGAGGTGTCCGCCGAGAAGCTGCGAAAAAACATACGCTGGAAGGAAATTTCCTATGTCATGCAGGGTTCCATGAGCGTGCTCAATCCGGTGCGCAGGGTAGTAAAAACATTTGAAGACATCATCAGCACTCACGAGGGAATCAAAAACCGCGGGGAATTTCTTGAACGGATACGCGAGCATGTAAAGAAACTGGGGCTGCCCCCGGATGTGCTTGGCTCGTATCCCCATGAACTTTCCGGGGGCATGCGGCAGCGGGTGGCTATTGCGCTGGCGACGGTGTTTCATCCGAGCCTTATCATCGCCGACGAGCCGACTACCGCCCTTGATGTGGTGGTGCAGCGGGGCGTGCTGCAGCTCCTCAAGGAGATACAGGCGGAATCGCAAAATACGGTGCTTCTTGTAACTCACGACATGGCGGTGCACGCCAATGTGGCCGACAGGGTGGGGATTATGTACGCGGGCCGCCTTGTGGAAGAGGCGCCGTCGCGGATTATCTTCAAAAAGCCGGAACATCCCTATACCAAACATCTTATAAGCTCGCTTCCGGTAATTGGGGACAAGTCGGGCAAGTCCGGCCTTGAAGGTACGCCGCCGAATCTTGCCAATCCTCCCCAGGGATGCCGCTTCCATCCCCGTTGTCCATTGGCGAAAGAAATCTGCAAAACTGAGGTCCCGGTCATGCGGGATCTGGGCGGAGGGCAGCGCGCCGCCTGTCATCTTTTGGAGGGGGCACGGCAATGAGCGGTACGGCGGCGGAAGGGGGAAGATCCCTGCTTGAAGTGAGGCATGCGGCCCGTTACTTCCATGTGGGCGGCTTTATCAATGGTACAAGGCTTGCGGCGGTCAATGACGTCAGCTTTACCCTGCGGGCGGAGAAGCCTGAGATCTTTACCATTGCCGGGGAATCGGGGAGCGGCAAGACGACCCTTTCCCGCATGCTCCTGCGGGATCTTGAGCCCAGCGAAGGAGACGTGATATTTGAGGGCCGCAGCGTCGCGTCCATAAAAAGACGTGATGAATTCAGGGCCTTTATGAAAAAGGTTCAGCCTGTGTTTCAGAATCCTTTTGAAACCTTTAATCCCTTAAGGCGGGTGGAGGAATATCTTGTCGATACGGCGGTAAATTTCGGCGCGGCGGCGGACAGAAAATCCGCGTTCCCTGTCGTGGACAGGGCCCTGCACCTTGTGGGACTTTCGCTGGAGGAACTTTCGCGCCGCTATCCGCATGAACTTTCAGGCGGGCAGATACAGCGCATTTCCGTGGCCCGTTCCCTTATTCCCAATCCCAGTCTTATCCTTGCCGATGAACCGGTGTCCATGGTGGACGCGAGCCTTCGCATGACCATTGTCAATCTTTTCAAAAAGCTCAGGGACGAGGAAGGAGTAAGCGTCGTCTACATTACCCATGATCTTGCGACCGCCTATTATATCAGCGACCGCATCGCGGTGATGCTGCGCGGCTATGTGGTGGAGATGGGACCGGTGGAAGCGGTGCTGGGAAAGCCTCTGCATCCCTATACACAGCTCCTTAAGGAATCGGTGCCTGCCCCCGATCCCTCGGACAGGACTGCCTGGGCAAAACGGATAGGCCTTTCAATGCAGGAAGTCAAAGAGTATTCCCGGGCGGGCTGCAAATTCGCCGCCCGTTGTCCGAAAGTTACGGACAAGTGCCTGAAAGCCGATCCGCCCGATGTGGAAGCCGAAGGCAGAACCGTTAAATGCTGTCTTTACGGAGAATCTTTATGAAGAGGATCGCTGTTAATTGGCGGATCTCCGCAAAATGGCTTTTGCGCGGACATTCACACCAGGCGCCGGAGAGAATATCCGGCCCGCTTTGATAGAGTTGGGGCTGTCCAGGAAGTTGGTGCGCAAACTACGTTTGCGACTTTCCGGACAGCCCCAAACTCCGCTTCAAAATATAAAAGGAGAAGTACATCATGAAAGGCAGACTGACGCTTCACAGGGATTTTGCAAAAGGCCGTATCGACAGGCGGATCTACGGATCTTTCATAGAGCATCTGGGGCGGGCGGTTTACCGGGGCATTTATGAACCGGGGCATCCTGAAGCCGACGAGACGGGTTTTCGCGGGGACGTTATAAAGCTGGTACGGGAACTTGATGTTCCCATTGTCCGTTATCCGGGGGGAAATTTTGTTTCCGGGTATGACTGGGAAGACGGGGTGGGCCCTGTTGAAAAGAGGCCTGTCCGCATGGACCTTGCCTGGATGACGCTTGAGTCCAACCGTATAGGCGTAAACGAATTTGCCGAATGGGCCCGCCGCGCCGGAACGGATGTGATGATGGCGGTAAATCTTGGGACGCGCGGCGCGGACGCGGCCAGGAATCTGGTGGAGTACTGCAATTTTCCGGGCGGTACAAAGTACAGCGATCTTCGCAGGAGCCACGGCGTTGAAAAGCCCCACGGAATCAAACTGTGGTGTCTGGGCAACGAGATGGACGGTCCATGGCAGATCTGCCACCGCACGGCGGATGAATACGGCCGCCTTGCCGCCGAGGCGGCCAAGGTAATGAAGTGGACGGACCCTTCCATAGAGCTTGTCGCCTGCGGAAGTTCCAATGCCCGCATGCCCAGTTTCGGCGCCTGGGAAGCGGCGGTGCTGGAGCATACCTATGAGCATGTAGACTATCTTTCGCTTCATATTTACTTTGGAAACAGGGAGAACGACACCCCGAATTTTTTGGGCCGCAGCCTCGAAATGGATTCCTTTATCAAAACGGCGGCGGGGATCTGCGATTATGTGAAGGCGAAGACGCACAGCAAAAAGGAGATGTACCTTTCCTTTGACGAGTGGAATGTCTGGTTCCACAGCGGCGAGAAGGACGCCGGAATTGAAAAATGGATAGAGTCGCCGCCCCGGCTGGAGGATATTTACACCATGGAAGATGCCCTGGTGGTAGGGTGCATGCTCATTACCCTTATAAAAAATTCAGACAGGGTAAAGGTGGCCTGTCTTGCCCAGCTTGTGAATGTCATTGCTCCTGTCATGACGGAACCTGGCGGCCCCGCCTGGCGGCAGACGATCTACTGGCCGTTCAAACATGCCTCGCAGTGGGGACGGGGAACGGCGCTTGAGTGTCCCGTCAATTCTGAACGCTACGATTCGGCGGAGTACGGCGGCATACCCTGGCTTGAAGCCGCGGCGGTTTACAACGAAGAGGCGGGGGAAGTGGTTATTTTCGCGGTAAACCGGCATCTTTCGGAGGATCTTGAACTTGAGGCGGGCCTTTTCGGGTTTGAACCCTGCCGTTTTATCGGGCATACCGCCCTTTTCAACCCGGATATCAAGGCCGTCAATTCCGCCGGGGATGAAAAAGTCAGGCCCGCTCTTCAGTCGGGGGGAAGCGTCGAGGACGGAAAACTGCGCGTCCTTCTGCCCCCGGCCTCCTGGAACGTCATACGTGTTGCCCTGGGAGACGCCGGGCGGCCCTGACGGCGGAAAGTTCCGCCTGAATTGCAAGGCGGGGCCAGGACCGCGCGGCCGCTATTTCCGCACGGTAATTCCCCGCCGCAGGGCGTCGAAGCGGCGGCTGAGGTTTTCCTCGTTTTCGGGATCCGCCATGGAAAGGTACAGGGTGTACCTGACATCTTCGGCGGGGTTTTCCGTCCGGAGAACGGCGCCCACCGAGCCCGAGTTGTCCTTGACGGATATGACGGGTTTTCCGTCGAAGGGGTATTTTTCTCCTACAAGATCGTTCCAGTTTTCCTGGGCGCCCGTGCCGAACCTTTCATCGGGTTTTATGTTTTTATAGAGGACGGTGTATTCCTTTCCCCGGACATCGCAGTTGATGGTGTACTTGCGTATGCCAAAGGCGGCCGTGCCACCGGCGGCGTACCATGAGGGGGCAAGAAACAGTTCCGACGCATCGGTCCAGCCGAAGACATTCCCGTCCGCCGAAAGGGAAACATCCTCCGACGAGAAGGAGACCCTTTCCCCGTCCCATTCGTAGCGGACATCTTCAAGAAAATCCGGTACAAATTCCCTGAGGGCAAGAAATTCATTCCATCCCTTGAAATCCGCCGAATAAACGGCGTGGGTATGATCGCAGATCTTCTTCATGTCCCATTCGTAGACATCGAGATGGGAGCTGTCCTGAATGGTGGTGATGAGGGCGGGCCCGTTGGGCAGGGGAAGTATAAACATGATGAAGACCTCATCGTTAAAGCCGATGACCCAGCGGGCGGTTATCCATGTTCTTCCCAGAGAGTCGGTATAGCTGCCCCGCGCGGCCGGTTCGCCGAAGGAAAGGATGCGGTATTTGTCGCTGCCCCAGAGGGTCCTTTCCATGCGTATGTTCTGGAGGACAAGATCCATGATGTATTTGGGATCGGTGCAGATCCGTTCAAGGGAAACCGTCCGGGGCTTCGCGATCTTGTAAATGCCGAAGCCCGAAACTTGGGCGTTCATCAGCACGCCGTCGTCGGCAAGGTTGTAGGTTTTCCGCTCCAGGCCCGAAAGTTTCCAGTTGTCGTCGTTTTTGTCCACAAAATCAAGCTCGGGGAACACCGACGACAGCGAGGAACTCAGGAGGTAGCGGTTGTTTGGACCGGTAAGGTACTCGGGAGCCTCCTCGAAGAGCCTTGTCATGGCCTGTCCATATTCCTTTTTGTAGGCGGCGGTAAGCTGTGAACGGATAGAACGGTAATCGCCGGGCAGGGGAACCGATGTTTCGAATGTCCGGATACGGTTGTTTGCCAGGATAAGGTGCCCGTAATTCGGCTTCATGCGGTATTCAAGCGCCGTCCGCCCGCAGTCCAGAATGACATCCGCGGGAATCGAATAGAGGATGTTGTCGCGGAGGCTTGTGACAAGGGCCACTACGCCGCCCTCGGGGGTTACAAGGGGGCCGCCCGAATTGCCGGGGTTGCCGTCGGCGGACGATTTGAGGAGGTTCCATCTTCCCGATTCCTCCTCCAGGGCTGTTCCCAGCACAAGCCCGTTCCGTATTACGATGCCTTCCCCCAGGGCGTTTCCAATGCTGTACACGGGCTGTCCGGTTTTGAAATTCCTTTCGAACGTGAAAAAATCCTGAAAGGTTTTTTCTTTTACGGTGAAGATAAGAAAGTCCCGCTCGTTGGAGCCTCCCGTTACGGAATCGACCTCAAAGACATTGCCCTTCGAATCCCTGACGCAGTAACGGTTGTACGCGATGCTTTCGTATCCCGGATTGAGCACATGAAAAGCGGTGATGAGTTCCGTCTTTGATATTGCGAAGGCCGTTCCTATGGAAAGATACCTGTCTGTTCGTACCGTGTAGGGAACCTGATCCCAGTCGAGTTCCCGTTCATATACGACCGGGTCCGTCTCCGGCTTTTGGAGCACCACCTCGAAAACGGCGTTTTGAACCAGCCTCAAGGTTTTGGCGGAAAGACCGGCCTCCCGCCCCGAAGAATCCCGGACGCTTCCTCCGGTTGCGCATGAAAAAAACAGCGCCGCCCCCAGCAGTGCGGCGGAAAGTTTTTTGAATGATGATGTTACTTTCATACCATAATTATACAGGAAAGGGGGCGGAAACTCAATGAAGGGGAACGGGCGATAGCCGCCCGCCGCTGCTCGCCGCCGGAAACTGGCCGGGGAGCGGCACCTGTTTTTCCGCCTGTGTAACCGAATTTTGCCGGCAGGTTTTTCAAAACTTCGGGTTTACCGGTTAATTTTTTGTAATTCCTGTATCGTCAATCGTGAATTGTACCGAATAATGTAAAGATTCATCATCAGGGGATGGTATCGCATCGGTAAAAAGGCATCTATGTACATGCCTGTTAACCATTTCTATTATTTTTTTACTTGGGCAGTCGTCTTTTCTGTCATTGCTCACGCTGATA
>JAIRXH010000179.1 GCA_031268385.1 Treponema sp.
AAGCTTTTTGAACAGGCCGCCTCCGCCTCCGCCTGCGCCGGAGTGATTACCTGGATGCATACTTTTTCCCCGTCGAAGATGTGGATAGGAGGACTGGGGATCAACAAAAAACCGATCCTCCATCTTCACACCCAATTCAACCGGGACATTCCCTGGGCGGATATCGACATGGATTTTATGAACCTGAACCAGTCCGCCCACGGCGACCGGGAGCACGGGTACATTTACGCCCGGATGCGGCTCCCCCGAAAAGTGGTCGCCGGTTTTTGGCAGGACGCGGAAGTCCGCCGCCGTATCTCCGTATGGATGCGGGCAGCCGCCGCCCGGCACGATGGGGAACGCTCGGTGGTTCTGCGGCTGGGGGACAATATGCGGGAGGTCGCCGTTACCGAAGGGGACAAGGTGGAGGCCCAGATCAAATTCGGATGGCAGGTCAACACCTGGGGTATCGGGGATCTGGCGGAAAAGTTCAAGGCGGTGGACGGGAAGGCGGCGGAAAAACTGGTAAAGGAATACGAAGCCGCCTATGATTTCGCGCCGGAGCTGTTGAATCCGGGGGAGGGCCGGACGGCGGTGACGGAACAGGCAAAGATCGAACTCGCTTTGCTTGAGATGCTGGAAACGGAACAGGCCGGGGCTTTTACCACCACATTTCAGGATCTCCACGGTCTCCCGCAGCTTCCGGGCCTGGCCTGCCAGCGGCTTATGGAACAGGGTTTTGGTTTTGGGGGAGAGGGGGACTGGAAACAGTCCATGCTGGTGAGGGCGGCCAAGGTTATGGCGGCGGGCCTTCCTGGTGGCGCTTCGTTCATGGAAGATTATACATATCATTTTGAGCCGGGACGCGAAGCGGCGCTGGGGGCCCACATGCTGGAAGTATGCCCGTCCATCGCGGGGGAGCGGCCCCGGATTGAAGTACATCCTCTGGGAATAGGCGGCAAAGCCCCGCCCGCCCGGATGGTGTTTGACGCCGCCCCCGGCCCGGCAGTGCTGGCCACCCTGGTTGATCTTGGAGACCGGTTCAGGATGATCGTCAATGAAATAGAGACGATCAAAATTGAAAACGCGATGCCGAAGCTGCCGGTGGCGCGGGCTCTCTGGAAGCCCTATCCCGATATGTGCAATGCCGCCGAGTCCTGGATCACCGCGGGGGGCGCCCATCACTCTGTGTACACAAGTGCCCTGACTGCCGAATATTTCCGGGACTGGGCGGAAATAAGTGGCGCCGAATTTGTGCTTATTGACGGGGATACAAAACCGGCGCGGCTGCGGGACGAGCTTCGCTGGGCCGAAGCCTATTGGGGGCGCCGGTAACGGACAGTCTCTGGGCGCTTGACAAAAAAAACCATGCAGGGTAGCATTGCACAAGTCGTGGTTGAAGCCGTGATTTTTCCCCAAGCGCTTTGAAGGGCCGTGAGGAGCCTCAAGCCGTAGACTTGTGCTTTGTTTGCCGAAGCAAACAGGAAATCAGCAATAATAATCAACGGGCGCAAATGCGCTCATCCTCAAGGAGTTTGTTATGCGGAGGATTTTTTGTCTGCTTTGTATCGGCCTTGTTTTCGCCGGTTTTGCTTTTGGACACGAGACTACGATTATCACAAGTGACAGCGCCAGGGATTATAGATCGGGTGATACGGTTGAGTTGTTCGGTATTTCGTCCCATTATAATTTGGTGGGCGAGGAGCTTGAAGGTCTTGACGCGGTTGAAATGCATGTATACAAAAACGGAATCAAGGGAGAGGCCCTTCCCTTGACGGAGAATAAAGACCGTCTTTGGTACGAAGGGAAGTACACCCTTACGGACAACAGTCTGGCCATCGCGGTTTTCAGAAGCATAGGCGGTTACACGACTACCTTTTCGGACGGTACACGGGTCAGCCTGAATAAACGGGCGGCGGCCGCGGCGAATCCGGGGAAAACCGTTTCGAAAACCAGTTATTTCACAAAGTGGAGTAAATATTATATCAATCCGGGCAGCGCCGACAGAACATTCAGCGTCCCCCTCGGTCATGATCTCGAGATTATCCCGCTTGATAATCCGGCGAACATGCGGCGCGGCGGAACCATGCGGCTTCGGGTGCTTTACCAGGGTAAGCCGCTTCCAAACGCGGAAGTAAAGGCGAGCTACGATTACTATGATTACCGGACCATGGACGCGTGGGCTTCCACCGGAAGAAAAACCGACAGGAACGGTGAAATTTCTTTCAGGCTTGATCATCCCGATATCAAAAAGCCGGTTATATGGTTTTTCCGTGTCCGTGAATTACAGCGGGTGAACACGGCGGAAACCGATGAGGAAAATCCGGCGGCTACGCTGCTCTTTGTTGTAAAGTAGCATGAAAAGGCAGGGCGGCGTGAAGCGTCTTTTTGGTTGTTTGTTTTTTCCGGCGGCGCTTTTTCTTCCCGCCGCCGTCTTTGCCCACGGCGTAGATGTTTCCGAAGTGACAGGTCAGGCGGATGTGAGGACCGTCAGGTTTGGCTATACGGACGGACAGTCGATGCTCTTTGCCCGGGTCAAGGTTTATCCGCCCTCCACGCCGGACGCCACTGTGCAGGAAAGCATGACCGATCGTGACGGCTATTTCAGCTTTGTCCCTTTTGAACAGGGGGATTGGCGTCTTGCGGCGGAAGACGGCATGGGCCACCGGGGAGAAATAGTTATCACGGTAACCGGAGAAACCGCGCCGGAAACGGCGGGCCGTGCGCGGAATGCCGCTGTCGGTACATTGCCAAAGCCGGCGGCGGCCGCACTGGGCCTGAGTATCATCTGCAATGTTTTCGCATGCTGGTATTTATTCGGAAAAAAATGCAAAAAAACGGAGGCGCCCCATGCACATTAGCGAGGGAGTTTTGTCCATGCCGGTCATTGCGGCGGGCTGGGCGCTCAGTGCCGGGGGACTTGCCGTAGGCCTCAAAAAAACACATACGGATGACTTGAGCCGCATTGCCCTTGTATCATCCGTATTGTTTCTCGCGTCCCTCGTGCATGTACCGGTTGGACCTTCAAGCATACACCTTACCCTGCTCGGTCTGGCCGGTGCTCTCCTGGGCTGGAGCGTGATCCCCGCGCTGTTTATCGCGCTCCTCCTGCAGGGGCTGCTTTTTCAATTCGGCGGCCTGCTCTCGCTCGGTGTGAATGCCGCAGTCATGTCTTTGGCTGCACTTTCCGGCCGCGGGATTTCGCAGCTATGCCGGGGCGGGGCGCGGGTTCCTGGCGCGTTTCTCGCGGGATTTACGGCGGTAATCGCCGGTTCAATCCTTGTCGTGCTGTGCCTGTTTTTAAGCGACTATAACCTTGCCTCGGCCGCGGCGATAATTTTCGCGGCGAACATTCCCCTCGCCGTTGTTGAAGGAATTGTCACCGTATTTATGGTACTGTTTTTCGCGAAAGTTTTTCCGAGCCTGCTGCCCGGCGCCGGAAAGGACGGCGTACACCCGCCGATTCGGAAATGAAATGTACATCAACCGTCTGGAAATTGATAAAAGCCGTTTTCCGCTTTGCCTTCTCAATCGTCTTGATGCCCGGCTGCGCCTTGTTGCCGGTGTCGTTTTAATCGCCCTTGCGATACAGATAACCGATTATAAAATACTTTTGCCGGTTATCGTAATGTGCTTCGTTTTTTTGATACCATGCGGACGGGTAATCATATCGCGTCTTGTTCCGGTCAACGTGTTTGTCCTTATGCTGTTTGTAAGTCTTCCGCTGGGAGATTGCCTGGAGGCAGCGCTGAATAACACCGAACCCCAGTACAGAAACAGCCTCTCAAACGCATGTTTATACGCGGCGCGTATAAACATAGCCGCATTGTTGTATATGCTTTTTATTATCCCCATGGGAATAAGCGCGTTAAGCGGTGCGCTTACGAAAATGCGCGCGCCTTCAAAGTTAATTTCACTTTTGATACTCACCTACCGTTTCATTTTTATTTTTTCACAGCGAATATTTGCCGCCGCCCTGTCTCTGCGCCTTCGCAAACCAAAAACCATGCCCCGGTCAACGGAATTACGCGCCTATGCCGCGATGTTTTCCACGGCGATTATCAGCGCGGAACTGCGATCCCGTAAAGTAATGATGGCAATGAAGACAAAGGGTTTTGACGGCGTGTTTCCGGTAACGGCGGATTGAGCATGACAAGCCTTGTTGTTTCCGGCCTAAGCTATGATTACGAAGACGGCTTTCGCGCTTTGGACAATGTAACGTTTGAAGTTCAAAAAGGATCATGCCTGTGTGTCGCGGGAGCCAACGGATCGGGCAAATCAACATTGCTGCAACTGATAGCCGGATGCATGAAACCGGCAGAGGGCGACATACGCATGGACGGTATTTCAATTTTCAGGGATAAAACAAAATCGTCAAATACGGGAATTGTGTTTCAGGAACCCGACAACCAGCTATTCATGCCCACGGTATGGGAAGATGCTGCCTTCGCTCTGCTAAAAAAAGGAATGAGTATAGCCGGTGCCAAAGAAGCCGCCCTTGCCGCGCTTAAAATGGTTGACGCCGAATATATCGCCGAACGTCCGTCATATAAACTTTCAGGCGGGGAAAAACAGCGGGCGGCAATCGCCTCCGTACTGAGTTCGTTTCAGGGCGATATAACAAATAAAGTTATTCTGATAGACGAACCGACCGCGTCTCTTGACCCGCTTGCACGGAAAAAACTCATCGCAATTATTAAACAGCTTTCCTGCACAAGAATTATAGCGACTCACGATCTTGATATGGCGCTTGATATATGCGACGCGGTACTGTTTCTGTTTAAAGGAAAAATTGTCTCCGATTGTACGACAGCCGGTTCCTGTTCATTCAGCAAGAACCTCCTTTCGGATGAACAATTCCTGCAATCAATAGGGCTTGAACTGCCGCTTTGTAAACAAAAGAACCTGTAACAATTTGAGACTGCTTCTGTGCCGTCGTTTGTTATATTATCGTATCGGGGTACAGAACGGTGTTTTTCGGAATAACGATAATGCCGTCTACGATGTAATAGTGGCCGTAATTACCGTCTGTCCGGGCAAGGTTGTCTATGCCGATTCGGCAGCCTTCTCCGATGGAGACGTTTTTGTCGATAATCGCATCTTTGATAATGCTGCCTTTTCCGACGCCGACATTGGGGATATGGTTTTCGGCGTTCAGCCGTTTTTGCTGTTCAGTCTCGTAGTAGTCCGCGCCCATGCAGATTGCCCCGTTAAGGCTTGCCCCTGACTCAATAATGGTGCGTATCCCGACAATTGAGTTTGTGATGGAAGCGTTCGTAATAATGCATCCTTCCGAAGCGATAGACTGGTTCATGTTGCTGAAATTCATCTTTGACGGAGGAAGGCTGCGCATATGGGTATAAATGGGCATGGCTTCGTTGTAAAAGTCAAACCGGGGTTTGAGGGATGTCAGTTCCAGGTTTGCTTCATAAAAACTTTTGATGGTTCCTATATCTTCCCAGTATCCGTTGAAGATATGCGCGTTTACCTTGAGTTTGTTGATCGATTGGGGGATAATTTCCTTGCCGAAATCGGTCAATTCATTGGAAAGGCACTCTTCCATCGCGGCGGCGTTGAATACATAAATGCCCATTGACGCAAGGTATTCTTCCTTTCCGTTTTTACTTTTTTTAATCTCGCTTGGCACCTTAAAATCGTGTATGTCCTTGTCCGGGCCCGGTTTTTCAAAAAATTCGTTTATCGTCCCGGACTTGTTTACTTTGAGTATGCCAAGCTGACTGGCGTCTTCTCTTGATACGGTTGTGCAGGCTATGGTTATGGCCGCTTCTGAATCTTTGTGTGTCTGCAGAAAATTCCGCAGATCCATCCGGTACAACTGGTCGCCTGAAAGGATAAGGTAGTAGTCGGGGTTTTGTGTACGAAAATGAATGAAATTTTTTCTGATGGCATCCGCCGTTCCTTCAAACCAGCTTGTATGTTCAAAGGTTTGTTCCGCGGCTAAAATTTCAACAAAGCCGTTGGAAAACGTATCGAATGTGTATGTCTGCGCCAGGTGAAGATTAAGGGAAGCTGAGTTAAACTGGGTAAGAACGTAAATTTGCCGCAAATTGGCGTTTATGCAATTCGATATGGGGATATCAACCAGGCGGTATTTTCCGCCAAAAGGAACGGCGGGCTTTGCTCTGGCCTGGGTTAAGGGAAACAGCCGTGTTCCCTTTCCGCCTCCGAGAACGATAGACAATACTTCCGACATACTATGTACCTCTGCATTCTGAAATACCCGCCGTTTTTCCACCTCATCCGGCGCCCGTCCACAACAGGGACGGCACAATCGATCCTCTTGTCAGTATAAAACGAAAATTCCCGAATGTCGAGATAATTATCGACATTTTCCCGGTACAAGGCTACAATCGTGGTATGGAAAACCCGGCCCTGTCCCTTGAAAAACTTCTGGAAAGTCCCGAATTTGCCCCGCATATTGTGGTAAACCGGCTTATCTCCGCTATGGACGGGGTATATGCGCCTTTTCCGGGGGGCCTGGACGGGCGTCTGGCCGGTATTCTGCGGGAACGGGGCATCAGCCGGATATATACCCACCAGGCGGAGGTGTTTGAAAAGGTCAGGGCCGGCCGGGACGTGGTGGTGGTAACGCCCACGGCGTCGGGGAAAACCCTCTGCTATAACCTCCCGGTGCTCCAGACCCTGCTGGAAAACACCGAGGCCAGGGCGTTGTACCTTTTCCCACAAAGGCCCTTTCGCAGGATCAGCAGTCCGAACTGAATGAACTGATCCTGCCGGCTCCCGGCGCGGTTCCGTCTGAGCTTTCCCTTTCCGCGCTTCTTGAGGCATTGCCGGTAAAAGTAGCGACTTACGACGGCGACACCCCGGACAGTCTCCGGGCCGCGGCCCGCGATACCGGGCGCGTCATTATCAGCAATCCCGATATGCTCCACGCGGGGATACTTCCCAATCATCCCAAATGGATAAAATTCTTTTCCCGGCTTGCCTTTATTGTTGTTGACGAAGCTCACGCCTACCGGGGCGTGCTGGGAAGCCATGTCGCCGAAGTGATCCGCCGCCTTCTCCGCATCGCCGCGTTCTACGGGTCGCGGCCCCGGTTTATTCTGTGTTCCGCCACCATCGCCAATCCGCGCGAACTGGCCGTCCAGCTTACCGGCCGGGACGACATCAGCCTTGTGGATAAAAACGGAGCGCCCCGGGGAGAAAAGCGGGTGATACTGTACAATCCGCCGCTGGTGGATACGGTGCAGGGGATACGGCGTTCGGCGGTTTCGGAAAGCCGCCGCTGGATGGTCGCCCTGCTCAAGGCGGGGATTAAAACCATACTCTTTGCCCATTCGCGGATCAAAACGGAAGTCGCCGCGGCTTATGTCAACGAAGACCTTGCGAACATTTTTACCGGCAACAAAGGCATCCGGGTTGAGCCTTACCGGGGCGGTCTTCTTCCCAACGAACGGCGCGAGATCGAGCGCGGTCTCCGGAGCGGTGACATTCAGGGTGTTGTAAGCACAAACGCGCTGGAACTGGGTATCGACATTGGCGGACTTGACGCGTCGGTCGTGGCCGGTTTTCCCGGTTCGTTTAACAGTTTCTGGCAGCAATCCGGCCGCGCCGGCCGCCGGGGCGGTACTTCGGTTTCGGTATTTGTCGCGTCGGCAAATCCCACGGATCAGTTCATTATGGATGATCCACAGTGGTTTTTCGGCAAAGGCGCGGAAGAAGCCCGTGTCGATCCGGAGAATCCATACATCCTTACCGATCACGTAAAGTGCGCCTGCTTCGAACTGCCGTTCCGGGATAAAGAGGAATTGTCCGTGATTGGCAGCGGTGACGGACTTCCGTTTAACCCATTCGGGCCCGGTGTTCTTGACGTGCTTGAATACCTTGAGGAAGACGGCATTGTCCGCCATACCGCGGGCCGCTGGCACTGGGCCGACAGATCCTTTCCCGCCGAGGGAATAAGCCTCCGTTCCGCGACAGCCGACAATGTGGTGATTGTGGATCTCACCGGGGGACGCAACGCCGTCATCGGCGAAATGGACAGGCCGAGCGCAAAAGAAATGATTTTCAAAAACGCGGTGTACATTCACCGGGGAACCCAGTATCTGGTGGAAGAACTTGACATAGCAAACCGCAGGTGCCTTGTGCGCGAGGCTGATGTCAACTATTTTACCGACGGCCTTGTCAAAACCGACATCAAGGTTTTAAGCGAGGATGAAGAAATCGCCGGACACGCGGCCTCCGGCGGCGGGCTTTCGGTCTACGGGGGCGTTGTCGGCGATGTGCTGGTTCGATCCCAGGCCGCTAAGTTTAAAAAAATTCGTTTTCACACACACGAAAATATCGGTTATGGCGATATAGATTTACCGGAAGAAGAAATGCAGACCAGGGCGCTCATGCTTACCTTTGCTCCCGAAACCGCCGTCGGAAAAATTCTTGCCGCCGTCAGGGACGAGGAAGCGGCGTCCGCAATGCTTGCCGGGGCGGGAACCCTTGTAAAAAACATCGCTCCGGTGTACCTCCTTTGCGATCCCCGCGATCTGGGTATAGCGGAACGGATACGCGATCCCCACTTTGCCGTTCCCGCCCTGTACATTTACGACAAGTATCCCGGCGGCACGGGCCTTGCCGAAGCCCTTTCACGGAAAACCGCCGAAGTCTTTGCCGCCGCGCTCCGCGTTATAACACGCTGCCCCTGCAAATCCGGTTGTCCGTCCTGCGTGGGGCCCGGCGGCGGCAAAGCCGGAACAAAAGAATTCCTTGCCGCCCTGGCAGGTTTCTGATGGCCCGGAACCTGAAATCCCGGCTTTCCCTCATCAGGGGCCGGCCTTCGCACATTGGGGAAAAGCGCGGCTCGGCGGATCCGGCTGACGCCGTTGTTTTTCCCGGCTGGGAAAATGCCGGGCACCTGGTACTGCGCCGCGCGATCCGGCTGCCGCTCGCGTTTCCCGTCCCGGCGGTCCTTCCGTGGACCCTGCCCGCCGTACTGCCGGATCTTTTAGACGGGGAATCCCGCTTTCCGGGTTCCGGGGAAATTCCTCCGGCGGCCGGCCCCCTGTCGCCGGAGGAAATACTGTTTTTTGATCTGGAGACGACCGGCCTTTCAGGCGGCGCGGGTACCGTGGCTTTTCTTGCCGCGTTCGGTGTCTTTTGTAAAGAATCCGGCCGCGGGGATTATGCCGCCCTCCGCGTGGATCAGTTTTTGCTGCTGGACTATCCCGGCGAGTGCGATTTTCTTGACGCGGTTCTTTGTTTTATAAACGCTTCCGTGGACGTTTTGAACTCTCCAAAACGGGATCCGCGGCAGGTTCCCGGAGACGGAAAGCGTTCATTCCGGTATCTTGCCACATACAACGGGAAATCGTTCGATTCCCAAATTCTTAAAACCCGCTGCCTGCTCAACGGTTTTAATCCACCCGGAATTTCCCAGCTTGATCTTTTACATCCCGCCCGCCGGATGTGGAAACGGATTCTTCCCAACTGTTCACAGGCAACTGTTGAAACCATGATCCTGGGCCTTGATCGCGGCGGCGATCTTCCCGGTTCCCTCGCCCCGGATATCTGGTTTGATTTTTTAAAAACAAACGGGGAAAAATCCGCCGCCGAAAGGCTTCTGGGAATATGCGATCATAACGTAAAGGATATTACCGGCCTCGCCTCGCTTTTTTCCGTGTTTACGGCCATTGCCGAAAACCCGATAGAAGCTTCCCGTCGTTTCCGTTGCGACGGCGAACGGCTTGCCTTGATCTGGCGGCGGGAGGCAAGGCGCAAAGCTGCGCCCCTGTTCCGGCAGCCGTTCCCCGCCGGTTTCGCTTTTGACGCGGCAAAGCTGCTGGAAACCGCCGCCCGCGGCTATCCCCGCTCATGCCTCCGCCTTGGTTTTGACCTTTTCCGGCTCGGCCGCCATGAAGAGGGCAGGGCGGCCCTTGCCCGCGCCGCGGCCGAAGACGTTCCCTGGCTTGTTCCCCGTGACAACGACATTAAAGTTTTGGCCCTGCGCTCGCTTGCTGTCGACGCGGAGCGCCGGTTAGGCGATGCGGAAAAAGCCGCCGCCTATGTGGAACAGGCGCTTTCCGCCGCCGTTTCCGCCGGCAGCCTTCCCCGGGTTCTGCTGGAAGATTTAGAACGCCGCCGGGAGCGGCTTAAAGCATAACCGGGAAGAAGTTTTTACCGCTGACGGACCATTTTATTCGCAAGTGGGTTTAATACCGGGGCTGTCCAGGAAGTTGGTGCGCAAATTATGTTTGCGACTTCCCTGACAGCCCCTGCGTTTGTTCCCGTTTCGTTGAAACGGTGCGCAAATGCCGCACTAAGGAAGCTGTCCGAACAAGTTTTTCAAACTTTTCGGACAGGCCCAACTCTATTTAAAATTGTACCCTTTCTTTCCTGAATTCGAAAAACTATTTAAAATATCCGTATAAACAATGCGATATTCTTTTTCATTTTTCCAGTCTTTTAACTTTGATGTAAGGCATTTAGAATACATATCCCAATGTTTTTTGTACCATTTCATACGGTCATCATGATTTTTAAATCCAAGAGCATACTTACTCTTTTTATCTCCGTTCTTATACCAATGTTCATATGGGCACCTCTGGAAACTCCGAAGTGCCTCAAATTGAAATGTTACCGAAAGGCCCCTTGACATTTTTGCCAAAGGGCGGTAGAACTGGTTTGACAGTAGGGGTGCTACGGCTGAGATGAAGCGGAGGCTTCAAACCCTTAAACCTGATCCGGATAATGCCGGCGGAGGGAATGTAATCGGCAAAAAGATCGATCACGCCTCCCCGGCATCCGGGGAGGCGTTTTTTTTTGCGAAGTTCCGGGAGGAACCATGAAAAATGTACTCAGTATAGCCGGCTCGGATCCCTCGGGCGGCGCCGGTTTTCAGGCGGATCTGAAAACCATGTGCGCCATGGGAGTATACGGGATGACGGCAATTACGGCCGTTGTAGCGCAGAACACCTGCGGGGTTTACCGTGTTCAGGAGATGGACCCCGGCATGGTTGCCGCCCAGATAGAGGCGGTGTACACCGACATCCGCGTGGACGCGGTAAAAACGGGCATGGTGTCGAACGCCCGCATCATCGCGGCAATAAGGGACTCTCTGCTCCGCTTTAACGCGAAAAACATAGTGATAGATCCCGTTATGGTAGCCAAAAGCGGCGATCCCCTGCTGCAGCCGGACACGGAACAGGCGGTAAGGGATTTTGCAGCAATGGCGGACGTGCTTACCCCCAACATTCCGGAGGCGGAGATCATAAGCGGCATGGCCATCCGTTCGGAGGACGACATGATACGGGCGGCGGAAAAAATATCCGCGCTGGGTCCCAGGAGCGTACTTGTCAAGGGAGGACACAGGGCCGGTTCCGGCGCGGAGGATCTTTTCTACAGCGGTGGAAAGGCGGTATGGCTTAAGGCGAAGCGCGTGGAAACAAGGCACACCCACGGCACGGGCTGTACGCTTTCCGCCGCCATAGCATGCCGCCTGGCGCTGGGGGACACGGCCGAAGAGGCGGCGCGGGCGGCAAAAGACTACATTACAAAGGCCATAGCCTCCTCCTATGCCGTCGGGAAGGGAAACGGACCTGTAGGCCACCTTGCCGAACTGTACCGCCGCGCCGGCGTAAGCACCGGTTAAAGGAGGCGCGCGTTGAAAAAAAGCGCTGTTTTTTTGCTATGGGCCGGCGCGGCCATTTCCATTTCGGAAATTTACACGGGAGGACTTCTTGCCCCCCTGGGCCCGATCAAGGCCCTTGCGGTGATCATCGGGGGACATATTCTGGGAACAGGCCTCCTCGCGCTGGGCGGATACATCTCCTTTGCGCGGCGGCGGAACGCCATGGACAGCGCGGCTTTTTCACTGGGAAGCGCCGGGGGAAAGATTGCCGCCTTCTGCAACGTGGTCCAGCTTTCGCTCTGGACCGTCGTCATGGTGGTGCAGGCGGCGGGGGCGGTCACGGCCCTGTTTCCCATTCCCTTCGCCCCCGCGAGCCTCGCGCTTGGACTGGTCGTCCTTGTGTGGGCCCTCCTCTTCGGCAGCCCCGTGCAGTGGGTCAACAGCGCGGCGGTGCTTCTTCTTTCCGCGCTCTGCGCCGTCCTCTTTTGGGAACTCGCGGGCCACTACGCGCCGGAAGGGGGAACGGCCCCCGCCGTCATGAGCGCGGCGCTGGGCGTGGAACTTTCCATCGCCATGCCCGTCTCCTGGCTTCCCCTCATCGGGGATTACAGCTTCAGGGCGGAAAACGGAACCCGCGCGGCGGCGCTTCCCTTCGCCGGTTATTTTCTGGCAAGTTCCGCCATGTACATCTTCGGCCTTTTCACAGCCCTTTCAGGCGGGGGCGATTTTTTTGCCTTCATCTCCGCAAGCCGCTTCCGCTTTGCCGCGTGCGCCGTCGTGGTCCTTTCCACCATGACGACAGCCTTCCTCGACCTCTACTCCGCGGCGGTTTCTTCGGGACAATTTGTAAAGACAAAAAGTCCCCGGCTTCCCGTCCTTGTCATAGGAACAGCCGCCGTCGCGGCGTCGGCCCTGTTTCCTTCGGAAAAATACGGCGATTTTCTTGTCAGCTTCCTTTCACTTATAGGAACAATCTTCGTGCCGGTTTACGGGGTGGTCTTTATCGATTTTTTCATGAAAAAGCCCATGCACGGCGGGGGGAACAGTAAACGGAAAACTGTTGCCGGGGCGCTTAACATTCCGGCCTTCGCCGCCGCCGCGGCCGGGATGATCGTGTACCGCCTTTCTACCGTTTACGAATTCGGCGTTCCTACCCTGTTCTCTCTCGCCGCGGTCTTTGTCCTGTACATTCCCGCGGCCCTGGCCGGCCGTCGCAAAACCGTACAAAACGGCGCGTATCAAAAAGGAGAAAATGATGATTACACAAAAAGCTTCGGCAATACTTGAAAGGATACGGGAAGAAAATCCCCTGATTCACTGTATTACCAATTACATTACCGTCAACGACTGCGCCAACATACTTCTTTCCGCCGGCGCGTCCCCGGCAATGTGCGACGCCCTGGACGAGGCCTACGACTTCGCGCGTATTTCGGCGGCCCTGTACATCAACTTCGGCACGTACATAAAGGAACAGGAAGCGGCGGCCGCGGCGGCCGCGCTCGGCGCGAAGTCGGCGGGAAGGCCCATTGTGGTTGATCCGGTAGGCTGCGCGGCAATCCCCAGGCGCACAGGCATTCTTGACCGCCTGCACGAACTGGCGGGCGTTTCCCTTGTCAAGGGAAATATGGGCGAAATCATGGCGCTGGCCGGGAAAAAAGCCGGTGTAAAGGGCGTCGATTCGGACGGGGCAATCCCCGGCATAGAGGAAGCTGTCCTGGAAACGGCGCGGAAATACGGCTGCGTGGTCGCCGCGACGGGAAAGATAGACATAATAAGCGACGGAAACCGCATGGCGCGTATTTCCAACGGCGTCCCCATGCTGACAAAGATAACCGGCGCGGGCTGCATGACAGGCGCGCTCTGCGCGGCCGCCGCCGCCGTCGCGCGGGACAGGGACGAGATGTTCGCGGCGGCTGTGGCGGCCGTTTCCGTCATGGGCATAGCCGGGGAAATGGCCGGGGAAAAGGCGGATCTGCCCGGTTCCTTCCGCACCGCCCTCATAGACGCGGTCTACGGAATTACCGGAAAGACGCTGCTTGAAAGGGGGAAAATCGAATGCGAAAAAATCTGAAAAAGAGCCTTCTCCTTTACCTCTGTACCGGCCCCGTCTTTCCTCCGGGATCCATCGCCGGGGCGGTTGAAGACGCCGTCCGGGGAGGAGTTACCATGGTGCAGATCAGGGAAAAGGAGGCGCCGGCGGGCGATTTTTACCGTACCGCCCTTGACGTTAAAAAGGTAACAGACCGCTTTCACATTCCCCTCGTAATCAACGACAGGCTCGACATTGCCCTCGCGGCGGGAGCCGGCGGTCTTCACATAGGCCAGTCCGATCTTCCCCTCAGGGAAGCGCGGCGCCTTGCGGGGAAGGCGCTGTTCATTGGCGTTTCCGTTTCCACGCCGGAACAGGCGCTTGAGGCGGAGCGGGACGGCGCGGACTACCTTGGCGCCGGCGCGGTGTATCCCACGGGAAGCAAGACCGATGCCGGCCAGGCGATAGGGCTCGCCAGGCTCGCCGGCATCTGCGCCGCGGTGCGGATCCCCGTGGTGGGCATAGGCGGTATAAACGCGGAAAACGCGGCGGAGGTAATAAAGGCGGGCGCGGCGGGCATCGCGGTAATTTCGGCGATACTCTCGCGGCGCGACACGGAGGCGGCGGCGCGGGCGCTCGGGTCCGTCCTCGCGGAACGGCATGAAATCGTTCCTTGAATATCCCGGAGCCGTCTTCGATCTTGACGGAACATTGACGCGCTCCATGCATGTCTGGGATCACCTGTGCCGGGACTGGCTTTGCGCGCGGGGAAAAATACCGGAGGCCGGCCTTGAGGCGGACATAGAGGCGATGACGGTAACACAGTCGGCGGACTATGTAAGACGGCGTTACGGAATTGTCGATGCGCCCGAAGAAATCACCGCCCAATGGCAGGACATGATCCTTGACGCATACAGAACATCCGTCGAACTCAAAAAAGACATAGCCGCCCTTGTTCCGAAATTCCGCGAACGGGGCGCGAGACTTGCCATAGCAACATCCTGTTTTCCGGCGGCCTGTGAGGCGGTCCTTGAAAGGTACGGGCTCAGGGACGCCTTTACGGCGATCTTCTACACGGACCAGGCGCCCGGCGGCAAGGGAGATCCCCATATCTGGCGCATGGCCGCGGCGGGGCTTTCCCTTGCCCCGGAAGAGTGCGCCGCCTTTGAAGATGACCCCCGCGCCCTCGCGGGGGCAAAATCCGCGGGAATGGCCGCGGCGGCCGTTTACGACGAAAGCTGCCGGGAATGGGAACTCATGAAAACTCTGGCGGACTGGGTTCTTGAATAGAGTTGTTCAATAACTTCAGTTATTGAACAAATTCCGCTTCAAAACGCCGATTGACCCGCTTCCAATCAGCGCTTTTTTTCTTTCCGGGCGGCCCGGTCAAGAGGAAGCGGACCGGCAGGCGTCTTCCTTCCCCCTGACCGTATTTTCTTTCTGTGAAAAAGCGTTTCGCCCGCGGAGCACAGCTTGTCGGCAAGGCAGATGAGCCATCCTTCAAGATGCCGGGGCGGATGCAGGAGCGTGTAGGGCCACATGTGGGTTCTGATAAGAGAATATTCCTTTTGCGAAGCGCCGAACATTTTTTCCGCGTTTCTCGCGGCGGTAACAGGATGGGTCCATCCGTGAAGAGACCACATCCTTTCCGGTGTGTGCCAGTCGTACAGAAAGAAGTCGTGCAGCAGGGCGGCCCTGACAAGGCTCCGCAGATTGATCCTTGGGCGGCCAAACGGGACATCCCTCAAAAAGCACGCCATTGAAAAACTCAGGGACGCGACGGCGACGCTGTGCGCGTACACCGAAACCGTACCGTGCTGAATGAAATCCCTGCATACCGCGAACTGATCGCTTTCCAGTATGTCCTTCGCGTATCTGTAAAACGGCTCCCTGCTTCCCGGGGAAAGGGAGATGCCTGAATTGATGTGTCGAGGCGGAAAGGAGGCTGCCATGTTATGAAAAATCGTTGCCGTGTTTGGCGGGTATGCCGGCGATCCTGTTTCTGATGTACTTCATCCCCGTCACAAGTACATCGGCGGCAAATACGGCGGCAAGAACGGCGTCGGTGATCCACAGCACACGGCTTCCCAAAAGGCCGGCGGTGTACATGCACAGATCCCAATAGAAATACACAACGGCGGCGGTAACGAGACCGAAAAAGAGGGAAGTCGTCAGCGCCACGCGCCTTTTGTAATGACACCAGCGGGTAAACGGATACGTTTCATAATCCCAGCATTTGACATTGAAGACCTTTTCCAGTATCAGCGCCGCGGCGTATTCAACGGCGGTGCACAAAAAGGCCCCCGCAAGAAACACCAGTACCGGATACGGGCGGAGGGGGTAAAGCGACATGTAAACGACAAACGCCCCCACGCCGTGCACCGGCACATAGGGCCCGTACAAAAAACCCTTGTTGACAAACCGTCTTCGGACAGCCGACTCCATGACGCATTCGCCCACCCATCCTGAAAACGAAAAAAAGAAGAACGCGAAAATGATCCTGTCCGGTCCAAGGGATCTTATGTCAAACATCCTACACCGCCTCTTTCGGCGCTTCGCCCGCCTCTTCCTTCAACTCCCCTTCCCCGCCAAAATTCATGTCCTCAAGGTTCCGCGCGTTCATGATAAGCATCTGCAGGCGGTTTTCAATGTTGGCGAAACTTGTGTCAGGATCATAATCAAGCGGAAGGATCTGTATGGCGGGGTATTCCTCTTTTATCCGCTTTACCATGCCGCGTCCGCAGACATGGTTGGGAAGGCAGCCGAAAGGCTGAAGCATGATAAACGAATGAACGCCTTTGGCCGCGTGGTGGAGAATGTCCGCCACCATGAGGAACCCTTCGCCCGACTGTATGGAATGATGGAGGATGCCGTCGCTTATTTTCGCCGCCTCAGGCAGGCGTATGCACGGCTCGTACAGCGGATGCTTTGCCGCGTACCTTTCAAGAAGGCCAAGGGAGACATCGAAAAATTTGTCGCCCGAAAAAGACCAGGCAATTTCGAGGAGAGAATGACGCACGCGGAAATCCTTTACCTCCGAAACGGTGTGCAGCAGCATGAGGTTGCGGTACACGTCGGCCATGCGGGGCAGTTCAACTTCCATGTTGTTTTTTTCGAGGTACTCCTCAATGTAGTAATTGGAACCGCTGTGGAACGTCAAAAGGTATTCGCCCGTGATAAACACAAGAGGCCGCCGCCAGGATCTGTCGTAGCGTATTTCGCACATGGCGTCTATCGCCTTTTTGAACGCGCCGTAGGCCCCGAAAATATCGCGGCGGTAAAGTCCGTCAGTTATCATGTCAACCGAATGTTCAAACACGCGGTCGGTTTCGCCCGCGGCAAGTTCGTAGGGCCGTATCTTCCGGCGCAGATCCTCAAGAATGTCCGTCATGATGACGCAGAAGGCCGCGCGGCCGTAGGTAAAGACGCTGAACCTGAACCCCGGATGCAGGTTCTTCTGATCAAAAAGATCGGTGGAAAGCACGGGCACCTGCGGGTACCCCGCCTCGTCCAGGGCCTTGCGGGTCAGCACCATATAGTTGACAAGACGGCAGTCGCAGGAAGTTTTGCCCGTACCCACAATTACGTCGTCGGGATTGAAACGTCCGCTCCTGAGCGCGGCAAGCGCCTCGCCTATGACAACCTGCGCGGGAAAACAGATGTCGTTGTGCACGTATTTTTTCCCGAGGAGCATCGCGTCCCGGCTTCCCATGGGAAGCGGTTCGGCCCGCAGTCCCTCATGCCGGAGCACGGCGGTCATGATCTTGCAGAAGGCCCTGCTCACGTTGGGGACAAGAACCGTCTTTACCTTTCTGTTTTTCCGCGTGAATTTTACCGGGAACGGCTCCCCGAGGCTCCGTACCAGGGAGGGCTCCTTGAGCCGGCGCTCGGTGACGGTTTCGATAAAGGAACGCACCCGTATCCTCAAAGGACCCGACACGTCGCTTTCATCAAGTTTGAGGATGAGCGGCGACTTCCCCGAAATTTCATCCATCAGCCGTATTACTTCGTCGGTGTAAATCGCGTCGTGCCCGCAGCCGAAACTGAAGATCTGCACATACTCAAGAACAGGATTCCGCGCCGCGGCTATGGCGCCGGAAAGAAGGCGCGCGTGGTTGTTGTTGGTAATGTCGAGCCTTGTTTTTTTGAGGCTTATGTTCTGCACGCCGGGAATGGAATCTACCGTAAGAACAGGAATGCCCAGGCCGGTAAAATAACGCGACAGGTTGTGGTTCACAAGTTCATCAAACTGGTAATGCCTGCCGGAGATAACCACGGCAAAGCCGCCCTTCCGTCCTGTTTCCTCGATGATCCGCTTTCCTTCCCCGGCAAGGCGGACGTTAAACGAAGCGAGCGCGGCGTCCCCCTGCGCTATGGCCCCGAGGGTTCCGCGCGCGTCAATGCCGAACGTTTCCCGCATGAAACGGCAGAGCTGGTAATCGCGGTCCACGTTTTTGAACCAGTGAAAAACCGGCGTGTCAAAGGCGACATCCCACCGGCGTTCGGGATCGTCCGAATACTTGATGACAAGCGGATACCCCTTGAGCACGGGACAGGTATAGGTGCTCGCCTTTTCGGGGTTGTCCGTGGGAAGCCTGATGAAAAGCGGCATGAAGATCCGGTCAACCCCGCCCCTGGCCAGGGCGTGAATGTGCCCGTGGGCAAGTTTCGCGGGAAAACAAACCGTGTCGGAAGCGACAAAGGGAAGCCCGTCCTCAAAAATCTTTCTGGTGCTCCGGGGAGATATCTTCGTTTTGAATCCCAGCGCGTGAAAAAAGGTGGTAAAAAACGGCATGGTGCGCCAGAAATCAAGGGCGCGGGGCAGCCCTATGACAAGATCCCTTTGGGGAAGGAGCCGGGTAAAGGGATAATCCTTCATGAGAAGCTCTTCCCGTATTTTTATCATGTCGGGAACCTCGTCCATTCTGGCGCTGACTTCCCGCATCTTTTTGCGGAAGGAAGGATCGCTCAAGTCGCCCACAATCTCGCCGCGCTCACAGCGGTTCCCCGTTATCCATGTTTTTCCGCCGGAAAATCTTACAACGGTGCGGCTGCAGTTGTTCGTGCAGAACACGCATTTGATTCCCGATTCCTGCGTGTAATCAAAATCCTCAATCGCCGAAAGCCCTATAAAGCGCGTCCGGGAATCCCCGCCCGCCTGGCGCCGCCTTTCCAGATCCCGCTTGGCAAGGAGCGCGATGCCGATGGCCCCCATCTCGCCCGGATAGGGCGCGCGGATCACTTCCCGGTCAAGGTACTGCTCAAGCGCGCGGAGAACCGCGTCGTTCTTGAAGGTTCCCCCCTGAACAACGATACGCCCGCCCAGGCCCGCGAAATTCGAAATGCGCACCACTTTGGTAAACACGTTTTCAATAATGGATCTGCACAGCCCCGCCATGATGTCGTCGGCCTCTTTGCCGTTTTTCTGCTCGGTGATGATGGTGCTGTTCATGAAGACCGTACAGCGGCTTCCCAGTTCCGCGGGATTTTTCGCGCGAAAGGCGGCGGCGGCGATTTCTTCAACGGGGATCTTGAGATTCGCGGCGAAATTTTCCAGGAAGGAACCGCAGCCGGAAGAACAGGCCTCGTTGACGGTTATGTTGGTCACTATGCCGTTCGATATCGTAATCGCCTTCATGTCCTGGCCGCCTATGTCCAGGATAAAACTTGCCCCCGGAACATATTTCTGGGCGGCGGCGGCGTGCGCCACCGTTTCCACGGTATGGTAATCGGCGCCCAGGGCCTTGTCGAAAAGCAGTTCCCCGTAACCGGTCGAACCCATGGCGGCAATGTCAAGCTCGACGCCCGCGCCGTCGTATTTCTTTTTAAGGTCAAGAAGGGCGCCCTTGATGATCCGCAGGGGATCTCCCTGGTTGCCCGAATAAAAGCTGTCGACAATTTCCTCGTTTTCATCAAGCAGCACAAATTTCGACGTGGTGGAACCGGCGTCTATCCCCAGATACACCCGCAGTACGCCGCCCCGTTCCACGCGCCTGTACGGCCCGGCCGGCGCTTTGTGCCGCGCCTCAAACGCGGCCCTTTCCCCGTTCGAGGAAAAATAGAAGCGCCCCCGGCCGCTTTCGGCGCCGTCAAGGCGGGAGCGGAAAGAGGCGAGAGAGGCCGCCGCCTTTTCAGGATCGAAACTGTAGGTAAAATCGGCGAACATTTCATCGGTCGAAAGGGCCGCGCCCTGGGCGATAATGGTTTCCGGATTCGGGGGACGTATGATGTCGGTTTCCTTGAGCCCCAGCCGTTCGGCAAACACCCCGATAAGGGTGGGGTTAAAGGTAAGCGGCCCGCCTTCGAATATAATGGGCGGTTTGAGTTCAAGCCCCTGCGCCAGGCCGCCTATGGTCTGCCTGGCTATGGCGTGAAAGGTCGAAAGGGCTATATCCTCGCGGAGGCCGCCCTGGTTGAGCAGGGGCTGTATGTCGGTCTTGGCGAAGACCCCGCAGCGGCCCGAAATGTCGTAGACAGACGTACCCTTTGCCGCGAGCGCCTCAAATTCCTCCACCGGAACACGGAGCAGCACGGCCACTTCATCAATAAAAGCGCCCGTCCCCCCCGCGCAGCTTCCGTTCATCCTCATGTCCGAGGCAACCAGCCGCCCTGTCGAGTCGTCATGGTAAAAGAACACAATCTTGGCGTCCTGACCGCCAAGCTCTATGGCGACCCGTGCCTGCGGGTAGAAGGTACGCACGGCGATGGCGTTTGCCACCACTTCCTGGACATAGGGAACGCCCAAAAGCTCCGCGACGGGTTTTCCGCCCGAACCGCAGACCGCCGGACGGAATTCCGCGCCGGGAAAAGCCTCAAACGTTTCCCGCAAAAGGGCCAGCACCGTCTCGGCCTGATAGGCGTTATGACGCCGGTAACGGGAAAAAAGGACGCGTTCTTCCCCCGGCGCGGACACGGAACGGAGCTTCCGCTCCATCACCACGATTTTTACCGTTGTCGAACCAACATCTATTCCAAGCCTTAAAAAGGAAAACGTCTTGCTCATGTTCCAACCAGCATGGCTCATTATAAAGGAAAAAATCGGGGAAAGGGAAGCGCCCCAGGGCACCGGCGTTTACTTTCAAGTACCGCGAAGCTGCCAAAAAGCTGAAGAATTTTTTACCGCCAAGTCGAATAAGTCGAAGAAGGAA
>JAIRXH010000062.1 GCA_031268385.1 Treponema sp.
CCGCCGGACAAACGCGGCCGGCCGGTTTGTTCGCATTCCAATTAACACTGCGCCCCAGGACGGCAATCGTCACCGCCGCATTTACGGTCGGTCCCTTAATCAATAAGCGCGTCGAGATCTATTTCACCGGCGGCGCAGGGAACGGTGACGCCCCAGTTTTCAAGGATTGCGGGGTGTATTTCGCCGAACACGCCGGCAGGTTTTCCCCTGTATACGACGGACGCGGCGCGGCCGGGAATAAAGCGTGGATCGTCCGATTCCCCGGTTGTGTAATCGCGCGAAAGATAATAAAAGAGGGTTTGAAGATGACTCGCCGCGGTATTGAAACCGGCGTCCCTGTCGGCCTTAAGAAAACCCAAATACTGCCGTGTCGCGGCGCCCGTGTTTTCCGAGGCGTCGCGGTAGGCGACCTTGCCCGTTTCGAAGATGCGGTGGGGATAGGCGGCATGGCCCGAAACCGCTTCACTTGCGAGCAGGGACGCAAGAACCGAATCGCGCACGTACTCGTAGTTCTCCGTCATGGGATTGCTGATGCGGATAATACGCCCGCCCGAGCCGCACATGTTTTCCACGAGATCTTTTCTTGAGCCCAGGTAGTTGTAGATCATCTCCTGATAGCCCAAACCCGCCATAATGCCCTTGACCCGGCGGCTGAAAAGGGTGATAGGGGCAAGGCGTCCCACGGTAAAATCCCGGGGGCGCAGGGGCTTGAAGGCCGAAAGTCCCCGGCCCATCATAACATCTTCCATTACGTCCGCGGCATGGAGAAAGTCGTTGCGGTATTCGGGGGGAAAAGCCCTTACGCCGGGCACGGGGCCGAGCCGGGACCCGCTTTCGGCGTCTTCGGCTGCTTCCGCCCTGACGCCCATACGGGCCAGCGCCTTTACGGAATCGGCGGCGCTTATTTTTTCACCCAGATATTTTTCGATGCGTGAAAGCGAACAGAACACCGGTTCCTGAAAATACCAGGGAGTAACGCAGGTTCTGCCGAACGGCGTATCGTATTCGTACTTGATTTCCACAGGCTCAATGGTAAAACCGTTGTCCGCGAGATCGCAGGCCACAATGGACGCGGCCAGCGTTACCGCCCTTTGATCGGTTCCCGTCAGTTCCACAAAGAGATCGCTGTCCCCCACCTGAACGGCCCCGAGATCGGCCGAGTTGATGATGGGCGGATAGGAAAGGACGGCGCCCCCCGAATCGGTGAGCAGTGGATGAAGAGGCTCATGCTCCTGTATAAAAGCGTATTCCTTTCCCTTGGGATGCTGCCTCAAGATTTCCCTCAGAGTAAGGGGCGTGTCCCATTGAAGGGGCACAAAAGAAACGCTGTCGGGATCCACCGCCCGGTAGATGATGGGCCAGCCGATGATGGCGGTACGGTACAGTCCCATGGAAATGGTTCTGCGTTTGCGGCCGAAATTCCAGGCAAGTTTTTCCTGCGTTTGTATCATATCCCGCAGCATGGGATCGGTGATCGCCCTTCCTGACGCGATAAAACCGGCAAGGTAGGGCCGCACCTGTTGTACCGTTTTTTCAACAATGATGTTGTGCTGCGCCCGTAGCGGTTTTCCCGGAGAAGAAAAGAAAGGATACGAAGGAATGGCGGCGCCGCCGTATATGTTAAGCTGCCGCGCGCAGCCGGCGGTTCCCCAGAGATCGGGCCTGTTGGTATCGTTCAGTTCTATTTTAAGAACGCGATCTGAAACGGGAATGCCCGCATCTAAAGGCTCCGCGTCCGAATCCAGTTCCGCCTTCGCGCAGGTGAGGGCTTCTTCCAGATCTTCCCTCGTATTCCAGCGGCTTTTTCCGCCGGGACATCCGGCCAGCGTATAAAAGGCTTCTTCGTTTACTTCAATTTTCGGCATACAAACACAGTACGCGAAAAAAGGGCTTTGTTCAATAGCGTTGACAATTACTGGAACGTGGCGAACATCCGAAGCCGGGCTTCGGATGTTCGCCTGGGGAGTTTTCGTGGAGCGAAAACTCCAAGGCGGCGTGGCAAAGTCCTTTGGACTTTGCCTTGGGAGTTTTGGCATAGCCAAAACTCCACGTGTTATACCCCAAGCATGGCGGCATGGATGCCGTAAAACTCCAGTGGAACGGCGGCGGGCATTCTTACGTCCCACGCCGCGCAGGCTTGGAGTTTTGCGGCTCTTCGATCCCTTGCGCTGCTCTCTTGAATTCCCACAATCATCAAACTCCCGCGCGGCATGAAGCATACGCGCCCTGCCGCAAAACTCCCAAGACAAAAACCCGAAGGGTTTTTGTCACGGGATGATCGCCTGCATGATGGGCCCGAAGGGGCCTTCGCCTTTTTCGCCGCCTTTTTCGTTTTCGTATTTGAGGCAGAAGTAGACGGTCTTGCCTGAGTCGCCGTCAAAATCGAAGCGGTACTTCTTCTTGTGGGTGAAGACCGAGTGCGGCAGGTCCTCGCCGGTGGCCGGCGGAGAAGCAATGCGGTGCCTGGCACCCATATTCGCAGGGTCAAGGATGCCGTAGTGGATACGCACGCCCCAGTCGGCGCGGGGATCATCTGTGCCGCCTGTGACGGAGCGGATGTGGTCAAGCTCGATGAGGTGCCTCCCGGGGTAGGTAATGTCGGCCTCCGGCTGGTCTTTGGGCGCGGGCACCGGCGTATGGGTGGTGTCGTGGACGGGGCTGCCGATTTCTTTCCGCTGGGCGTCGGTGACGAAGCGGGAATAGAGGATGAACTCGTTGTTGAAGTCCCGCAGCACTCCCTTGCCCGCAGCCAGGGCCTCGTCCTTTGCCAATACGTCGGCGGAGGTGTGGGGCGTTTTCAGTTTGCTCCAGGCGTTATACCAGGCCGCGTAGGCGCCGTTGAGCTCGGTGATGGCGTCCGCCGGGATGTGGGTCCACACGGGACTTTGGCCCGTGGTGTACTTGTTGACCACCTGGCAATAGTTCTTGAAGAACGCGTCGAATTCGGTCTCTACAGCGGGAATCCAGTCACTCATAGTCTCCTCCTCTCAGATTTTTGTGGA
>JAIRXH010000079.1 GCA_031268385.1 Treponema sp.
ATCGTCGCCTATTCCACGGGTTTCCTCAAAGAAATTATCGAGAAGGTAAAGGCCGACGGCGAAACCGGCGGGGGGGCGCGCAAAACCAGGGTGGGCGCCTTTGACAAGATCGACGTAAAGGAAGTAGTCAAACGGGACGTGGAGCTGCGGTACGACAAAAAAACCGGCTACTTGGGTTCCTCCGTTTCCACCGGGGCGGTGGTCGCCGAGGTTTCGCCCTTTGACCGCATCCTTACCATCCGCAAAAACGGCATGTTCACCGTTACGGAACTGCCGGACAAACTTTTTGTGGGCGCCGATGCCTGGTGGACAGGCGTCGCCGACAAGGAAATTCTTGCCGGCACTGTTTTTACGATTGTCTACAAGGACAAGGCTACGGGGTTCCCCTTCATCAAACGTTTTGTTATCGAGGGCTGGATAATGAACAAGGACTATTTTCCGGTTCCCGACGGCGCGCAAATTCTCCATTTTGATACCCGGCCCAAATTCACCTTCAGCGTCAAATATGTTCCCAAACCGAGGCTCAAGGTGCTGGCCGAAACGTTCAAAGCCCATGACTACAATGTAAGGGGGCTCAAAGCCGGCGGCGTGCGGCTCGCCGCGAAGGAAGCGGCCGGAGTCGATGTAAAATAAAAAAGGAAACATGATGAAAAACGAAGTTGTTTTTGATACCGCGTCGGGAATCTCCATAGACGAGCAGAAGGAGATACTCGCCGGGATTGACGGCGCCGCCGAAAAAAACCGCCTGTCACTTTCCGCCGCTTCCGCGCCCGTAAAGCCGGGAAAACGCGGCCTGGTCTTTCCCCTTGCCGTAAACGCCGCGTGCGTTCTGCTGCTTGCCGGCGGCATTCTCGTTCTTTCTTTCGCGTGGAAAAAAGAGGATGTCGAGATACGGCAGGGGCGGGTGGTGTACAACGCCGCCGAGCGCGTTCTGATTCGGGAAATACGCAGGGAAACCGCTGAACGCATCACGGAGAAGGAAAAGGAAATTTCCCTTGTCGTTTCCCGGCTTGAAGACGTTGACGCGGAGCTTCAGGAGATTCAGGCGGCCGCGGGCCTTGAGGCGGAAGAGCGCCGTGAATATCTGGGGCGGCTTCAGGAAGAGTACCGTCTGAGGATCGATACCCTCCACGATGAAAGGACGGCCATTCTCGAAACATCCCGCGCCAGGGAAGACGCGCTGCGTGTTCAGCTTGAGGAACGCGCGAAAGAACTTGCCGCCGTTTCACAGGAAAGCGGGGCGGCCCTCGCGGGAGCCCGGAATGAACTGGCCCGCCTTTCGGGGGAACAGGAGAGGCTGGCCGTTATCGAGGGCCAGCTTGCAGGCCTCTACGCCGAGGTGAATGTCCGCGCGGAAAACGGGGACATTGCCGGAGCGGAGAATGTTCTGCGGAACATAAAGGAATTTCTTGACACCCCGGCCTTTCAGGGGATAGCCGCGTTCAGATCCCGGAAGGAGATCTATGTCCGGGCGTCAGACGCCCTGGAAGCGGCCATGAGGCGGAACGGCGGAAACGCGCGGAGCGCCGCCGCTTCCAGGGAGGACGCCGAAGGGATCATCGCGGAACTCAGGGCCGAAAACGGACGGCTTGCCGAAGACGCCGCGCGGCTTGCCGGCGCCGCGGCGGCCCAAGACACGCAGGGTTCCGATCTTGCCCGGCGTGTTTCGGAATATGAGGAAAACATACAGGCCCTGCGGACGCTCAACGGCAGCCTTGAGGCGGGTATTGCCTCGCGGGAAGCCGCCATTGCCGCTCTTCAGTCGCGGAACACGGAACTTGCCGGAACGGCCGCCGCCCAGGACGCGGCAATCGCCGAACTCCGCGCCCGCGTCGCGGAACAGGCGGGAACAATAGAGAACCTTGACAATCAGCTGACTTCAATACGCCAGGCGCTGCAGGCCCTGACCCAGTCCCAGTAGGCGGGAGTCTGCCCCACGCCTCACGTGCGGATTTTTTTGCCTCTCCGGCGGCGGAATAATCACAGCGGCTCGATTCTTGCTGTATTTCATCATGATTTCGGAGCAATCTGTAAAAGGCAAAGGACTCTCCAGAAACCGGAGTTTTTGGAGAGTCCTCACGAAGGGAAAAATTTACAATTGAAGCTGTTCCAAAACCAACCGGGTTTTGGAACAAGCTCAATTATTTCAGGCTGACGGCCTCAACCAGATTGAGTTTGCCGGCAGCCACCTGAACGTTTTCTCTCGCGGCGGAATATACCACACTGCCTCCGGAATAATAATTTATCGTTACATTATATGTACCGGGAGCAAGGGTTATACCGCCCGCATAGGCTTTGCCGGGAAAATACCTTGCGGAACGAATGTCGGCTGATTCGGTTTTGTCAAAAGCGACCATACCGGCCATAGCGGCCGCTTTAATCACAAGCTCGGGTTGTCCACTTTGCGCCGCTATCTGCGCGGCAGTTTCAAGCGCCAAACCCTTGATAACGGTACGGGCAATTGTTTTAATTCGGGTTGACGAGTATCTGGCGTTAAAGGTCTCCGTCATTACCGCGCCCATATCTTCCAGGAGGTCCAGATTGGTTTTGGTTCCGTCAATATCCACCTCAATCCGGTCTATGACGCTGGGACGGGAGACCAGAGATGGAAGATGGAGGAGTATTGTGTTGCCTACTGCCGTGGCTGCCTCAAAAATGACACCGTGTGCCTGTTGTGTTTTCTCCAGAGAGCGCAGATAAGACGGAAGATAAGTCGCGTATCGAAATATCGAAGGCCACATCTCAATTACTTCCTCTTTTACCGGCGACAATCCCGCAAAAGCCAGCACGTTAAGCCTGGCCTGGCCCGCGGGAACATCAAGCTCCTCGTTAATCCACGCCGGTACCGGCTGAGTAAACACATTGGGCGCCTTCGCGTAGACCCCGCTGATTGCTTCTATGTCTATACGGGCGGAATCGGGCTGCCCCACAGAACGGTAAATAATCGCGCTCAAATACCGTCCCAGGGCGGAATCTGATACATTAACCGGTTTGGCCGGAGGCAGATCGCTTTGGTTGGATCCAAGCGATTCCCTGGCTTTATCGTTGTCGGCGGTATATTTATTCTCAAGGACGGCAAACTTTTCGGACATTTGGCGTATCTCGACGCCCGCGCCTTCTACATCGCCGTTGTGATAATAGTTAAGGGCGCTGAACACATTGGTGTACAGATCTTCATAATCTTCACCCGCGTAGTCCTTTGTATTATCATTGGCGATAAACGAAGTAATTTCGGCGGTTACACTCTTGGTTCTGGCTTCTTCAATCAGACGTTCCGCCTCATCCAAATCAGTCGCCGATTCACTGAATTTGCCGGCGTAGTATTCTATGATACCTTTGTCCAGATAATACATAATCAGATTTTTATCGGGATAAACAGGTTTCTTTCCTTCCTGACTCGCGGCGATTGTACCCAAGGCGTTGTCATAAGCCTCAACACCGATATTGTCGTCGATGTCTTTGTACACATCGGGCTTGGTGGCACAGGCAAAAAGCACCAAGCTTCCCGCCGCCAAAACTAAAACATTTCTCCACAGTTTCATTTCTTTCTCCTTAATTGTAACAATACATTTTCACCGTTTGTGGACTTTTAAAGCGGCGCTGATTTATTCGCATTCGAATAAATCAGCGCTTCCTTAGAATCTTGCCGTTGCCTGTTTGAAAACTTTCTTGATGTCGGCGTTCTGACCCTGCCAGATTATCCTGTTGGTTTCTATGTTGGTAAGCTGGGCGTCGACAAAATAGGCGCGTACTGTAGTAGTACCGCTTTTTTCAACAGAAGATTTAACCGAACCTGTCAGCATAAAGGTGGCGGCGGCCTCATTTCCAATGGCGGCGGCGGTAGCTTCACTCGCGTTATACGCCTGGTCCACCCGTTCATCACGGATACCTTCACGAATATCGCTGCCGGCCACAAATTCAAGTTTGCCGCTGTTGATAATGATAGTCTCCATCGTTTTTGAAATGATGGATGTATCAATATGCTCACTGGACGTATTCGCGAAATTTCCCACTATTACAGTGGGTAAATCTCCCCCATGTGACGCGGTAAACTGGCTTATTGCCCGGTCAACCCCGGCCGCGTTCAGGCACTCGGCAACAAGTGTGTCGCATACGATACGAACATCACTGTCATTCCACCTGCCGGTCAGATCGATTTGTGTGTCGGCGCCAACACGAGTGGCTTCGGTTACACATCCGGCCAACGGCAGCATAATCACCGAGCATAAAAAAAAGATTTTTACCGCTCCGACAAAATTCTTTTTTCTTTTTGTCATAAACATCTCCTTTTCTGACAAGTCATAAACCTGATCCCGCGGTTTTAAAATTAACTATTTTGAAACCGCGGTGCTTTTAAAAACCTCCTTTAGAAACCTCCTTTAAAAATTGTAAGCCGCCCCTTATACGGCCTTTTTACCCTTCCTTGAATACCCGCCGTCAAAACAAACGCACGGTTCCCCGGACGGTTCCGGCGATTCCGCGTCTTCCACCGTCACCACCTTCTTTCCTCCCTTTGTTTCTACGGTTTTTACCCTGAAACCCGCTTCCAGGAGCGCTTTCTGTAAATAACGATCCATACTTCCCTGCTCCACGGACATCTCCAATGTGCTTTTATAGAACATCAAATACTGTTTATAGATTTTATTCTCTATTTTAGAACCTTGTCAAGATGATTATCCTCCCTTTTTTTGAGATTTTTTCTTTTTTTTCTGCAATAATTTAATGGAAAGAAAATGATCGGATACGGTGAGCGGCTGGCTCTGGCGTTGAAACGCAAAAACCTCAAACAGAGCGAACTGGCCGAGAAACTGAAGATTGCCCGGACGGCTGTCTCTAAAATCATAAACGGTACTCAATATCTGGATTTTGACTTGGCGGTCAGAACGTGCGAAATTCTTGAAATATCCCTGGATTGGCTTGCCTACGGTAATGAAGGGCATAATGCCATTTACCACAGGAATCCCGATCGTCAGCGGATTGAATATCTCCTTTCCATCATCCGGGAAGCGGAGTATCCTCTTTTAATTGTAGCTATGGAAGAAATTATCGAAATCCGCCTGAAGGGCACCAGACAGGATAAACCGGGGAAGCCCAAAGTCTGAACAACGAGGCAGCCTGCGAAGCGCTGATTCAGCGTTCCCCTAGGCCGTCGCGGCCTCGTAGATGTAGCCGGTTTTGAGGCAGATGTCAAAAAGGTGTTTTGTCATTGATTCTTCGATGGTTTTTTCGCTTCCGTCGCTTATTCTGGTAAGCCGGACGAGAAATCCGTCTTCAATTTCCCTGATGATGTCAAAATATTCAGTCCGGCCGCTCCGGCCTTTTATGCAGTAACGTTTCATCACGGTTCCTCCAAACAGCTTTCCGGAAAGGGCCGTCAGGCGGCTTCACCGGGGCTCACCATTATTTTCGGAAAAAAACCAGACGAGCTTAAGGACGCGCTGATTTGACATTCGCCGCGTCTTCCCGGCCCCCGCCGGGCGGCGTGCGCGTTATTTGGAATGCATGATTTCAACGCCGTCCCAGTCCACCGGGGGAGGGTTGAGTTCGAGGGCTTCGCACCGCTGTAACATGTTTTCGCCGTTAAAATCACCGGGAAGCAGCGAAAGAAGCTCCCGGAACGCCCCGGCCGCCTCACGGAAGGAACGGCGGTAGTAGAGTTCCATGCCCCTCTCGTGAACGGGCCAGGCCTTTTGCTCGGCGTCCGAAAGGCCGTTCTTTACCGTGTAAATTTTGACGCCCCTTGTTTTTCCTTTTACCGCCACCGTATCAAGCAGCCTGAAACGAAGTTCCGCTCCTTCCGCTCCGGTTCCCCCTTTCATGAATTCGCCGTAAAGAAATTCGGAGACAAGCAGCGGCGAGCGGTACATCTTTGTAAGACCTTCAAGGCGGGATGCGAGGTTCACAGGGTCGCCTATGACTGTGTAGTCCCGCTTCTGTTCGGCACCTATGTTGCCCACCGTTACTTCCCCGTAGTTAATCCCGATGCCGATGTTGATTTCCTTTTGGCCGCGTCTTTTCTGATCTTCGTTGAAGGTTTTCAGCGCCTCTATCATTTCAACGCCGGACAGGACCGCCTGGAGGGCGTCGTCGCCGTGTCCCAGCGGCGCTCCCCAGAGGGCCATGATGGCGTCGCCTATGTACTTGTCGACAATGCCGTTCCTGTTGTAAATGACGCCGACCTGGGGGGAAAAATACCGGTTGAGGAGTTCCACGAGATCGCCGGGGGACATTCCTTCGGAAAGGGTGGTGAAGCTCCGTATGTCGGAAAAGAGCACGGCCAGATCCATGTTTTTGCCCGGCAAAAGCTGTTCTGGATTCCTGAAAGACTCGTTTATGACATCCTGGGGCACGTACTTCTGGAAGATCTGCCGTATGCGCTGTTCCTTTTTCTGCGAAAGAACCGCGTCAAAGGCGTAGCGCTTTATTTGCCCGTAGGCGCTTTCAAGCGCCCCTGTCATGACGTTAAAGGTATGGGCAAGCCGGCCCGTCTCGTCGCTGTAGGCCACGTCAACCCTGGAGGAAAGATCGGTGGTCTCGATGATTCCCCTCATGGCCTTTACCATTTTTACGAGGGGGTTTGTTATTACACGGGAAAAGAGGACAAGCAGCACGACGGCAATGAGGGAGAACGCCGCCGTCACGGCTGCCGTCTGTATTTTGATGCGGTCAACGTCCCGGTAGAAACTGTTTTTTTCCTCGGACAGAATTATCCGCCACTGAAAGGGCGTAAAATAAAAAGAGCGCATGACGCGCTCCTTTCCACCCGCGAGGGATGTTACCAGTTCTTCGTCCCGCTCGTTGAGGAGTTCAAGAAGGGCGGCGCCTTCCCCCGCCTGTATTGCGGGGGCGTCCCCAAGAGAGGCGGACATGACAGGGACGCCCGAGTTGTCAAGGGCGAAGATCACTTCGCTTTCGCTGAGGATTATGCCGCCCGAGTAGATCTCGAGCGCCTTTTTCGCCGCGTCCACCATTTCAGGATTGCCGGCATAGCCGTTTTCGGTGAGCAGCGCCCACTGGTTTTCCGCGTATTTCCTCAGTTCAAGAAGTTTGAATCCGAAAAATTCCCGCGTTATTCTTGTTATGCCGTTTGCCGCCGAAAAATAGGACGCCGTCCCCGCGAGCGTTAAAGCCGCGACGAGGAGCGGCAGCACAACCCAGATAATCCTGCTGCGGATACTCATGAGGTCTTACGGAAGGGACCGGATTTTCTCCCAGGAAACGGTCACTTCTATGGGGCCTGTGGAGTAAGGCGCTATCTCGTAGGGATCCCATCTAAAGACCATTCCGTTCCGGCCGGGATAGAAATTGTCCGGTATTTCTTCCAGAGCATCCTCGAAAAAACCGCCCGCGCCGAGGGGAGCGCCCGGCCCTATCCCCGAATATTCGCGGAGGGCGTCTTCTATCAGGGCGAGGAATACCCCGTCTTTTTCAGGCGGAACAAAATCGCCGGGCCCAAGCTCCGCCCCGCGGGAACGGCTGATGGTAAAGTACTGTTTTTCACTTGTACCATGGGCGCCGCCCAGATAATAATCCCTGTCCCGGCTTATTGCCAGGATGTCCGGATCGGAAACATCCGTTATCAGCGTAAAGGTTTCCGTGTATTCCCACTGGACTTCTTCCCTGCCCAGTTCGCCGGATGTCCTGTCCAGATCGGCGGAAAGTTCTTCCAGAGATGCGATGCGCCTGTCCGCGTACTGCCTTGAATCCATGCCTTCATAGAGCAGGCCCTTCAACAGGGGGGAAAGATCCGCCTGTTCAGGAAGGGCAAGCAGCGCAAGCGAAACCGAAATATGCCCGCGCCGTTCAGGCGAGACGATATTTTTTTCAATTGTATAGAGGGGAAATTCCGCGTTCTTGAGATCCCGCCCCGCGTTCCGGGGACCACCCTGACAGGAAAAAAGAAACGGAAACGACACAAGCCAAACGGCGTACAAAAAACGGTTTTCTTTCATGATATATATAGTATAATAGCACCGGAAGGGTGAAAGCAACAGTTTCCCGCCGAAAGCGGGTTTCCGGCCCGGACCCGTAGTGTGTATTTCCGTTTTTTCCGGTATAATGGGGACGTGGAATACGGGAAGGAATGGTTCAACGATGAAAATTTCTGGACGCGTTACGCCCCGGTTATGTTTGACGACGCCCATTGGGCCGAGGTGCCGCGCGTCGCCGACGGGGTCACTTCCCTTGCCCGCCTGAATCAGTATCCGCCTTCTTTCCCCGGAAAGTCAGGCGGTTTTCCCCCAGCCGCGCGCGGCGGGGAGGGCGGGAAGGAAGGCCCCCGCCTCCTGGATCTCTGCTGCGGTTTCGGCCGCGTCGCGCTGGAATTTGCCCGCCGGGGATTCGCCGTTACCGGCGTTGACATCAGCGAAGCCTACCTCCGCACCGCGGGGGAAGACGCCCTCTACGAAGGCCTCGACATCGAGTTTGTCCGCGAAGACGCGCGGTCCTTCAGACGGCCCCTCTTCTTTGACGCCGCGGTGAACCTCTATATTTCCTTTGGCTATTTCGGGAATCCCCAGGATGATCTTGTAACGGCCCGCAATGTTTTTGAGTCTCTAAGGCCCGGCGGCGCCTTCATCATCGAAACGCTGGGCAAGGAAACGGCCGTGCGGGATTTCGGCAGGAGTGAATGGTTTGAGCGGGCCGGTTATACGGTGCTTGTCGAATCCGCGCCGGCCGATTCCTGGTCGGCCCTTACAAACCGCTGGATACTCATAAAGGAAGGGGAGCGCCTGGAGAAAGTTTTTACCCAGCGCCTCTACGCCGCCTCGGAACTGCGCCGCCTGCTCTTTGAGGCGGGTTTTTCCTCCGTGGAAATTTACGGAGACTGGGATGAATCGGCCTACGACGAAAGGGCGGAAAAACTCATCGTCGCGGGCAGGAAACGGTGACAGGCGGCATGTTCCGTTCAATTCACCTTTCCGGAATTCCAGGGAATTCCGCAGGGGCCCTGCATTTACTTTCAAGTATCTCGAAACTACCTGATTTGGAAGAAATTTTAACCGCAATATCGAAAAAGTCAAAGAAGTTTTAGTATAAAGCTTTGTTTTTCTCTTCCTTT
>JAIRXH010000104.1 GCA_031268385.1 Treponema sp.
CCTATCTTCTGTTCTGCAGTATACCGTTTCCTTCTGCCCATGCTTATCTCCTGGAACGTGGTAATACCACCTTATAAGCCTACCCCCTTTTCGGCAAGTTCAACTTAGGCAGAACAATATGACCGCACCTATCATTTTTGGTAGGTAAAAGCCCCCCAAAAATCCCCTAACCTGTACATTTTTACAGGTAGCCATGCTTTCCGCTTCGGGTTTATCGTTCCATTGGATATTCCATGGTATAGTCCTGTTGACACAATATATCACTTGGTTATAATATATTACACTTGGTTAATACAAGGGGGTAACGATGGACAAGCAGGAATTTCTGGCAGCGGTTCATAACATGACCATAGAGGAGAAATTGACCCTGCTTTCAGACACGGACAAGGCGTATCTGCGGGGTTATCTGGACCGGGCTGTCCTGGAGTTTCAGTACCGCCTCAAAGAACCGGCCTTGCCAAATAACATCCGTCAAGATAACCTGAAAACCGGAAACGGAGGATTATCCAGCCTGTGAACAGCTTCAGGAACACACCGCATCGAACCGCCGGCATAAAACCCGCCTGGGTGATAGGCCGAATCATGAAGAAAACGGCGGCTTTATTATTCTTGTGCGCCGTTCCAGTGTTTTTCCCGCAGACGGTTTTTTCTCAAGCCGCCAGCCGGATCAGCGGCTCAGGGGTCGAATACTACCCATCCCCTGAACGAAGCCTTTGCCGCCGCCCTTGCGTCAGCGGAGGAAGACTTCCTTGACCGGCCCGATGAAATCACCCTCCTTGAAGATGTTATCTTAACTGTATCAATACTCATTGATAAAACCAGACATATCAGGCTTGTGCCCGGCGGAGGCAACAGAACCGTCTGGCGGGGCAGTACTAATATAGACAATCCCCTCTTTCGCATAACCGGGGAGGCCGCGAGCCTCTCTCTGGGAAAGCCCGGCATGGAACACGATCTTGTAATAGACGGTGGTTACCGGAAAAACCCGCCGGTACGCGCCCTCTCGCCGCTCATAGCGGTAAATGGGCTGGATTCAAAATTGATTATGTACGACAAGGTTACGCTGCAAAATAACTACAATGAATGTGCCGCCCCCGACCCCAGCCTCTACCAGAACGGCGCCGGGGTCTTTATCCGCACTTTTGAAGGCGCACAGGAACGGCAAGCGGAATTTATCCTGAAAGGCGGGACCATCAGGGGAAACGTCAACAATACCCAAAACCACGTACCCTGCGGCGGCGGAGTATTTATCGCCGGTTTCGGCCTTTTCACGATGGAAGGGGGCGTTATCGCGGGCAATACCGCGTACCGGTCAGGCGGCGGTTTTCATACCGGAAGCCGGGGCTCTTTCAGGAAAACCGGAGGGATCATATACGGATACAATGCGCCGAAGGAACTACAAAACAGGGTGATAAACGGTGACGGCAAACCTCCGTTTTACGGCTACGCGGTTGCCGTGCCTCCCAGCCTCATATACCATGGCAGTGATACTACCGTCACGGAAGACCGCGTCTTAACCTATACCGGGGCGGAGATCGGGCAACCTGTCGTCTTCGGCGAAAATGAGACGTGGGGCATCGATATTTACCACCCCCCAACCAGCGGCCCTTCTATCATGTTCATTATCGCCTTGTCCGCCACAGGCATCCTCCTAGCGGCAGCGATTGTCCTGCTGGTTATACTGGTATTGCGGAAAAGAAAAGGAGCCGTGGAACCAGCCGGGACCGATAGCCGCATGACCGGCATGGTCAAAGACGCGCCTATTCCGGCAGAAACGGAAAGGCCGGAGGCCGAGAAACTCCCGGATTTGTCCCCACGGGAAAAGGAGATATTTACATTGCTGTTGACGGATGTTCCGCGCAAAGAAATCGCCCATGTCCTCAAAATAAGTATTTCAGCCGTCAATTTTCATGCCAAGAACCTCTACCACAAGTTAGGCATACAAAGCCGGGTCGAATTATTCACCAAATTCGGTAAAAAATGATGCTCCACGATAGCAACTCTGCCCTTTTCCTGGCATAATGAACTTCTGATGAATCGGCAGGAAATGCGACAACGGAAAGACAAAGCAAGGAAGGCAAAGAAAGCTGCCGATGAATTGTTCCCCGATGAAAAATGGAAGACAATAGGTGGCGGCATCTATGTATCTCCAAACCGTCCTGTTGGTGAAAAATCCGGTTACAGCGACGAAAGAAGGGACGCCGAAATACTACGATCCTTTGGTAGTACCGTCTATCTTGTTCCCGATGACAGCCGTGCGGCAGGAAACAAATACGATGCCATAGTCGATGGCCTCAAGATGGAATTCAAGAATGTCGCGGGAAACGCAAATACGCTTCAAACCCAGTTTTTAAGGTCCAGGGAACACGCCCCCAATGTTTTCATAAACCTTGAGAAGTCAAGTTTGACCAAACAGGAAATAATAACCGCCCTGTACGGCGCCCGGAATAATCCCAGGTATCCCAAAAAGAATAAATTCCAGGGAGGACGGATTATCTTGAAGATCAAGGGGGCATAACAACCTTGTGTATCTAAATGTAGACAGTTTGAAGACAAAAGAACAATAAAAAACCGGGCGCGGGGCGTCCGGTAGGGAGCGGGGGGCTTTTAATCTCACAGCCTCGCTAGTATTAAGTATACCCTTTTTACCAGAAAAGTCAAGCACCGTTTTTTGTCTTTTTGAAGCAAAAATCCCCAACCTACCATTTTTGGTAGGTAGAATTCCTTCAAAATACCCCTAACCTATCACTTTTTACAGGTTGGCAGACCGCCAATCCGCCCGTATCTTTTCTTAATCAAACGAAAAGGAGGTGCGACATTGATAACCTCAATTCCGTGCGACCAAAGGCCGCACACGTTAAACCGAACAGGAGGCAAAGCCTCATGAGCCAGCCGCTTACTAAAAAAACAACCGACCATTCAGACGAAAATAGTTTCGCGTTCAGTTTTTTCTGCGACCGTTGCGGAAAGGAATGGATAAGCCAGCCGGTTTCCTTTCAGGCGGAAAAACAAACCATCATTGAGCATACCGGAATAAAAGAACGCCTCTGGGCGGATGAACACCGGACGGCCTTTGCGGAGGCGAATCTGGAAGCCCATTTCCATTTCAACAACTGCCCCCAATGCGGATGGGTATGCGACGACTGTTTTACGGAAGATAACGGAAAACAGGGCGGCCTATGTAAAGATTGTTCCACAGGCCGGGATCACCCTCATAAGGAATGACAAAAGGAGATACAAGAATCATGAATAAAAACGGTAGTATCATTATCGCCCTAACCCTGCTTGCCCTGCCTTCGGCCCTCCATGCCCAGGCAGCCCCGGCCTGGGTACAGAATCTTGAACAAGCCTATCCCTCAAGGGAATGGGTCGCCGTAACAGCGCAAGGCACAAGCCAGAGCCAGGCGGAAAACGCCGCCATGAACGCCCTGGCCAGGGCTTTTAAGACCGACGTTGCCAGCCTTACCCAAACCAGTCAGCGGATGTCCCAAATCGTCAGCGATGCCGCGGGAAAAAAATCCGTGGCCTTTGACCAAAGCCAAAATTTCTCCCAGGACATTAGCGCCAGTACCAATGTGCGGGGACTCATCGGCGTACAGACAGACGTATACCGCGCCCCGGATAGCGCCGTCTACGTCAACGCCCGGATGAACCGCCGCGAAAGCGCGGCCCGCTATTCCGGAATGATTCGGGAGAATGAAGCGGTTATCAATCAACTGCTGGCTGCCGCCGCCCGGTACGGTGTAAGTTTTGAGGGCTATTCCACCCTCAGTTTCGCCGCCGCAATCGCCGAAGTTACCGACAACTTTCAGAATATCCTGGAAGTGCTAGACCCAAGCGCCGCCAACCGCCGCCCCGGTTACGGCGGGACCAATGCCATCAAGACGGCGATGCAAGTGTATGCCGCAGGGATCACTATCGGCATCGTTGTCGATACTGAAAACACCGCCGATGCCGCCCTTTTCAGACGCGCCCTCGGAGCCTTCTTTACCGACAAGGGCTTCAAAATCAACGAACAGGGCCGGGGCAATTATGTGTTACGCGCCGGCGCCCGTTTCGAGGAACTGTCCCAAAACGTCCAGACCTGCCGCTACTACCTGGACGCGGCCCTGACCGATTCGGGCGGTCTGGCCGTCTTCACCAGTACCGAGGATGACCGTAAGAACCACCCCCGTACCATGTCCGAGGCCCGCCGCCTCGCCGTCCGTGCCGTGGAGACCTCTATTGAAGAAGGAATCTTCGCCCATGACTTTGACGAATGGCTTACTTCGCTTGTGGATTAACCCCCTTCGTTGAAGGGTTTTAATACGCCATGCGTTGCATGGCGATCCCGCCCTATGGGGCGGATATATCGAATAGAATTTGAGAAGAAGGAAAGGAACATGAAAATTGCACAGACAAAACCGTTTGTACAGGTGTTGGTAGCGCTTTCCGCCGTGGTAGTCTTTGCGCTGACAAGCTGTGCCGGAGGTCCGAAGGTAAACACTGCGGAGATGGACAACAAGGGGCGGGCCATCGGCGTATCAACCCCGGACTGGATCAAAACGTATGTGGCCAACGGCATTACCGCGGTGCAGGCCCAGCCCCAGTACAAGGATAAGTATTGCATCATCGGGGAGGAGACTTCCACGAACCGGCAGTTTGCCCTGGCCTGGGCGGACAGCTTTAGCGCCCAGCAGCGGATCGGCGCCATGCTGCGGACCAACATCGCCAGCAAGTATCAGGCTACGGTGAGCGGAACCTCCCAATCTTCCGGCGGGGCCAATTCCTCATCCGCGGCGGGAACCGGATCGGCGGACTACAAACAGGAAATTGACAACGTAATCAATTCGGTGGTGAACGTATCCTATTCAGGGGCGCAGCGGGATTCGGACTGGTGGGTACTCATGCGCCGTTACGACCCGGATCAGAAGGACGTGTTCAGCGACGAGTTTATTGCCTATGTCCTCTATACCATCCCCAAGGCGGAACTAAACCGGCAGATTGCCAGCGCTTTGGAAACCAGCGTGTCAAAGGACTCGGCCCTTTACGACATTACTATCCAACTGGCGCGGGACATCCTCACCAATGGGGTGGACTATCTGGACCCCAAGGCGGAGTAGTATTTCTGTTCCCTCCGGCGCGGTTTTATTTTCCTCCAACACGCCGGAGGTTTTTTCAGCAGGGGGAAGAAAACATACCTGGTTTTTGGAGGAAGAAATGAAAACCAAACTTTTTTCGAATATCATAACAATGACAATCATCAGCGCGTTGGCGGTTATGCTTGCCGCCTCTTGCGGTTCAAGCCCCCAGGCCGCCGGCACGGCGGCGGCAGCCGATCCAGCGGATGAAGTCAAGCCGCTGCGTACCGCCATACAGGAAGCCGCCGCCCTTGTCGAGGAACGGCTGCCCGAAGGAACCAAGCTGGCTCTGCTTAACTTCAATTCGCCTTCGGATCAGTTTTCCGAATATGTGCTGGAAGAACTGTCCGCAATCTTCGTGAATTCGGGAAGGCTTATTATCGTAGACCGTAACGAAATCGACCTGATCCGCAGTGAAACCGATTTTCAGTGGTCCGGCGAGGTGAGCGATACTTCGGCACAGGAGATCGGGCAAATGCTCGGGGCGCAGTCGATACTTTCAGGCTCCCTTTCGGTCAGCGGCGATTTTAACCGCTTTATGGTGAAGGCGCTGAACGTCCAGACAGCGCGGGTAGAAGCCCAATACCCCGCTGACATAGCGGCCGACAGCCGTGTCAAGGCCATGCTTGCCAGCGGGAAAGCTCCTTCCACCGGAAGCGCGGCGTCCCGGCAGACGGTAGGCAGTCCGTCAACACAGGCCGCAACGCCCGCCGCTTCGTCCCAAGGAACGCGGCAGCAGCCCGCGCCCATCGTGGTGGAGAGGACACCCACTCCGGCACAGGCCCCGGCACTCAAAAGTGGAACCTATACGTTTTATCCAAGGCCAAGGGCTACGAAGGCTGGCGTAGAAATGGATGCGTATATTGACCGCATCGTAATACGGAGCGGCTATTTTACGGTCTATCTGGTGAATAAGGCGATGGGAAAAGGCGGTGGCCCTGGTTCGGGCAATTGGGTGAACTCGCGAACCTCAACTATTCTCCAGGATTTAGACCGGCCCGCACGAACCTGGAGTCCGATTAATAGCGGTGACGACAGCGTTAATGGAGGGGTGTTTTTAACCTTTCAGGGGGTAACGGCAACGCGGTTTAGCATTACCCATGGTTATTATGATCCACCGGTGGTCTTTGATGAGATTATCCTGGGTGAACCGGACAGTTGATAAAAACACGAATATGTCCCGCGTTGCAGGGTAGATTATATTCAGTTCCGCAACGAGTTGAAACTACGATAAGGAGTTTTCGCCACCGCGTCGCGGTGTCGTTCAATGTAACTGTGCGGCAGATGCCGCACTAAATAGAGGTTAACCATGAAACGCAGACACATTACTTTGACGGGAATAGCGGCACTTACGCTGGTATTCATCACCATGCTTTTCGCCGGATGTTTCACCCTCGGCGGCAGCGGAAGTGGCAGTACGGGCGACGGCTCAACGGCGGCCCCGGTTCAATATGTCTCCGATGGAGCCTATACCTTCTATCCCCGCTTACAGGCTACGAAGGCCGGTGTGGAAATGGATGAGGTGTATCTTGACCGGATAGAAGCAAAAGGCGGCACGGTAACAATCTACCTGTCCAATACACCGCTCGTAAAAGGCGGCGGCCCTGCCGGGGGTAATTGGGTGAACTCGCGAAACTCAAGTGTTCTCCAGGATTTAGACCAGCCCGGACGGTCTTATAGTCCGGTCAATAGCGGCGAAGACAGCGTTATTGGAGGGGTTTTCTTAACCTTTCAAGGAGTACGGGCTTCCACCCGGTTCAGCCTTGCCCACGATTATTATGACCCGCCTGTTGTCTTTGAGGAAATCGTTCTGGGCGAGCCAGATGTGCCGCTGAACCTACCCCCGCTCAAGAATGGAACCTACACGTTTTCTCCCCGGCCCCAGGCAACGGTGGCTGGCGTGGAAACAGATGCGTATATTGACCGCATCGTGATACGGAGCGGCTATTTTACGGTCTATCTGGTGAATAAGGCGATGGGAAAAGGCGGCACATATGGGATTGGAGGTAATTGGGGAAACTCGCTAAGATCAAGTGTTCTACAAAATCTTGATTATCCCCAACTACGGTACAACCCGGTTAACAGCGGTGAAGACAGCGTTAGCGGCGGTTTGTTTATAACTTTTGAGGGGGTAACGGCGGCGCGGTTCAATCTTAGCCACTATTATTATAACCCGCCGATTGTCTTTGACGAAATCACCTTGGGCGAACCGGACGCATAACAGGCGGCGGCGCGTCTGTAAAGTGCGGCGCGTCTTATGACACGACAATTTTTGAAACAAGCGGCATTGCCGCCACTGCGACAAGCCGCGAAGGAGATTTATTATGGCAAAAGAGCCAAAATTTGAACTGAGAGAGAATGAAGAATCCATTGCGGGATTCCGGGTACGAACCACAGGTTTTTCAAGGGAGTATGATTTCCAGATAACCAACCAGCGGATCGTACTGGTATCGGTTGTGCTTTTCGGCAAAAGCAAAAAAGAACCGGATACCATCAACTATGCGGACATAGAATCCGCAAAAAACGCATTTCATTTCTATACGCTGACTGGTGGTTATGCGTGTTTCGCGCTGATGATGAAGGACGGAACGAAAAAAGTCTATGCGGTGCCTAAAACTTTGAAAGATGATCTGCGCAACACTGCAAGTATGATCTCAGAGTCTGCGGCAAGGGATGCGCGGAACAAACACGGCGGGGTTTTTGGAAACGCGGCGAAATGGGAGAAATGGGATCAGATACGCAAAAATTCGGCAAACAATGCCTATAGCAAAGGGCATAGGGGCCGCCGGGACAGCATCGTTTCTCTGGTGAACCAGGCGCTGGCAATAGAACGGGAAACCCCGAGAGCGTGACGAAGAATTAAAACGGCAATGAAAACGCTCGTTGAGCGTTTATACAGTTTTTTGAGTTGATTTTTTACAGAGTAAAAGATCAAAAGGAGTTTTTTTATGTCAACGTACAACATTCAAAGCGGCGGCGTAAGTTACCGCGTAGAGGCCGCAAGCGAAACTGAGGCGAAAAACGCGGTTGCCAGCCACCAGTTTGGTGACGGCATGGTAGGATTATTCCTGTATGCGCTCTATTTTATGTTCTTCCTGCTTCCCAAGCTCTGCGTCCGGCTGGTAGGCTGGATTTTCGGCCTATTGTTCAAAGCGGGTTTCGTGGGAAAAATCATTCAGACCGTCATTGTAGGGCTTGTAGGTGGTATCCTTGCACTCATTCTACTGGCCGGTACGCTGATTCCGGCATTGCCCCTGCCTGAATTCCTGGAAGGCATTGCCAACTTCATCGCCCTGCTTGCCGGCCTCGGCGGGCTTGGCTACTGGTACTTCCGCTATCATTATGACACGGTGAAATTCATGCCCGCCGGTAATTTTTCCATCCTACTGACCCGCTGTTTCACCATCTGCTTTTACGGCAGTATTGTGCTGATGATTGTCGCCGAGGGAAAAAAGATGGGAAACCTTGGGTACGCCCTTGCCTTTAACATACCTTTCATCATTGCGCTGATCTACTGGCTTATTAAAACCAAACCTTACGCCCGGCCCAGGCCAGACATTGCGGGCTGGACAGAGGCCGCCCAAGCCGGAGACCCCATCGCCCAATACAACCTTGCCCTTGCGTATGACGACGGCTGGGGTATAAAGGGAGACAAATCCCAGGCCCTTGAGTAGTATCAAAAAGCCGCCGAAAACGGCCTTGCCGAAGCGCAATACGCCCTGGCGCAGATTTACTCCGACAAATACGCCGCGGCCTTTGGCATTGCCGCGGATTTTGAAAAATGTATGTATTGGGGAAAAAAAGCGGAAGCCCAGGGCCACGAGGGGGCCAAACAGGAATTGGACGGCGCCCGTCAGGACTTGCGGGAAATACTAGCCACCGGCAGCGCCACCGAAAAAGAAAGGGCGAAAGATATGCTCGCGCAGTTGGGATAACGGCAATTTGTAAAGCAAATTGCCCATTTTCCATGCGGTTCCATTTGCGGAATCGCCCCCGTTTAGACAGGAAGTAACGTATGACAATGCAAATGGCGGACAGTTTCATCTATGAGCACAGGAAATATTCCGTCTGCGAAGTAGAAAACGACTCCGCATTGCTGGACATGGACGAGTTCGGGCTGGACACCACCATGATACATACCGCCTGTTACCGGGGCTATATCGCCACACTTTCTATAGACGAAAAGGCGCTTGAACTGACCGCGCTGGAAGCGCGGGTAAGCAACACGGACATCCCCAAAATTTCAGGTATTCTGCCGAAGGTTGACGAACTGCCCTACGACTACAAAAAAGTCATCCGGCTCAGATTTGAAAACGGCGCGTTAGTCCACGCCGCCGATATTTCCGTACTGATCGCCTCAACGTGCGCGGGCATAAAAAAACTGGAAAAGCAGGGGATGTATATCCGTGACTATGACATAATCAATTACTGGTTTTACGCGGAAACAAAGGAAGAATACGAGGCGGGGTTCCCGGAACTCTATGGCAAAAAAGACACGGAGAACCTTCTATGAGCGGGAGGAAACCGCATACCGCAAAAACACCCCAATACAAGGAGAACCACCCATGAAACAAAATCTATGTATATCCTTGCTCTGCCTGGCCCTGCTCCTGCCTTCCTGCCCCGCCTGGGTAGAGGAGGCGGTGGTGGACGCAGAGACCCCGACGGAACAATCCGCCGCAGGAATCGGCGCACAACAAAACAGCGCGGCCCCCGCCAAAGGCCAAACCGTTACCATAGGCGGCCATAGCCTCTCCTGGTGGATAAACCACGTCATCGGCTCTATTTCCCAAATCGGCGCGATATTCAGGAAAACAACAGGCTTCCGCATCGGCGAAACCACCGGCACAGCCCTGCTCACCCTGGTTGCCGCCAAACTCCTACATGACAAAGCCCCCTCCTGGGTCAAATGGCTTTTATATCTTTCAGGCGACACAATGGCTGTGGGCGACGGTGCGAATATCCTCCAACTGCTGACCCGCCAATTTTTAGGGTAGCGATGAACACCCAGACTCTGTCTGCCCTGCGCCGCCGCTCTTACGAGATAATAGAAAACACCCGCGAGAACGACCCCGCCGGAACCGCCGCCAGCAGGACAATCATCGTTTTAATCTGCCTCAGCATCGTATGTATCATTACCGAATCCTTTGAAACCCTGAACCGGAAGACCCTGCTCACCCTGGGGATTTTCGAGTACGTCTCGATTACCGTGTTTACCCTGGAGTATCTGGTTCGCTTCTGGACCGCGCCGGAACGGTTTCAGAAATCGGCATACTCCCGGCTCAAATATTTTTTCTCTCCCATGGCGGTACTCGACCTGCTTGCAATCGCGCCTTTTTATCTGCCCCTGCTGTTCACTTTTGACCTGCGCTTCCTGCGGGTACTGCGCCTCTTCCGGCTGCTGCGGGTTTTCAAACTGAACCGCTACAACGACTCCCTGAACCTCATAGGACGGGTTATACGCAAAGAAAAATCAAAAACTGTTAATGACCGGCTTTGTCATCATCGTGCTATTGATACTGGCTTCCTCGGTGATGTACTATTTTGAGAACGCCGTCCAGCCTGAAAATTTCCCCAACATCATTGCCACCCTGTGGTGGGCGGTGTCAACCCTGACTACCGTGGCTACGGCGACGTGTACCCCATCACCGCCGTAGGAAAACTGCTTTCCAGCGTATTTGCCATTTTGGGTGTGGGGCTTGTCGCCCTGCCGTCAGGCATTGTCTGTTCCGGCATGATAAACGAAATAAACCTTGACGAACAGAAACGCGCCGCCAATGAAAAAGGCGAACAGGAGATACTCTGCCCCCACTGCGGCAAACCCATACACTTCGGCATTGCGCCTAACAAGGAGAATCAGTAGCGATGAACATCCAGACCCTAAAATTTGAAACTCCCCGCGCCGAATTGTACTGCGAAAAATGCGGAACCACCAACTATACTCCTTTAGGATTGGAAATATCACAAACCTCCAAGAACTCTAACACCGCAAAAACTCTGAATGTTTTCAGATAGTAACGAGTTAACGCGGGACAGATGTTCCGTACCAGTTTTA
>JAIRXH010000176.1 GCA_031268385.1 Treponema sp.
CCACCCTGCGTTTTGGCTTTTAGGCCCGTTGAAATACCGGCAAGTCTGTTAAACCCCCGCGCGGTTCCGGTACAGCTGCTTCCGGCGTAGACGTAACTGCCGTTCCGGCTTGGACGCAGTTACCCGCGTCATGGATGCCGGGCCGCCTACTGGCCCGGTAAGGCCTACAGGACAAAAAGGTGTAAACAGACCTGTTATGCGCCGTTTTTTCTTTTATTTTCAGTTTAATAAAATATTATCACCCCCTACTTTAATAAAGTAGATAAAACGTGAGTCATATTATTACAAAATAAGTGTTATTTAATTACTTTGTTCCATGTATTTCCTTTTGTTCTTTCATCCATGCCTCGTATTGGGATATTGACATTCCCCTTTTTTGTGCACGACTAGCAAGTGAATTAGCACCAGATCCATATCGAGAGTGATTTATCATTATATCAAATGCTTTATATATGATAAAAAAACCAAACCCCAAGATTTTAAAAACTAATTTGATGAATGCCCACAAAAACATGAAAATCTTCTTCACGATTTTCTGTTCTCTCGCTGCTGATACCCAATCATTCTTAATACCTGCGAAAAATCCCAATTTTGGTTTTTGTGCCATAAAATCCCCCTTAAAAAGTCAAAAATTTTCAGGGCTTAATATAAGGCCCTGTCTGAGCTCCCATTGGTAAACACGGGGCTCAGAATTATAGACTATATTGTCTATTTGTCCATATTATACGGTCATATTGACGATTGTCAAGTGGATATATAGGCATTTAGCATATATTTTATGGACTTAAAGCAAGTTTTTATTGGGAATTTAAGGAATTTCAGGAGTAACAGGGGAATTTCTCAAATGAAATTGGCCGAAATGTGCAATACGGCAACGAATTATATTGGGGAAATAGAAATTGGACGACGTTTTCCTTCATTAAAACTGATTGAAAAAATCGGACAAGCGTTAGAAATTGAACCTTACCTCTTTTTTATAGAAGAAAATGGTAAAAATTACCATGAACTAAATGACATAATTGATATGTTAATCAAGTTACCTGACCAAATAAAATTAAATGTAATTAACCGAATAAGTACACCTTGGGAGCCAACGGGTTCTACCAATAAATGATTATATACTTTTTATAACGACAACGGTTGAAAAAATGGCGCATAACACCCGGGTATGCGCTTTGCCAGTGCGCTCTGGAGGGTTTCCCTTTTTCAGGGTTTCATCTGATTTTATCTAAAGTTACCTCACTGCCAATGAGGCCGTTTCGCAGTCTCATTACCCTGGATGAATCCCTGTTGACATCCCCCGCGCCTCTAGTGTCATTGCACTGAAGTTTCGCGTGGGTATTGCTGTCAGGCGTATACACCCCGCGCAATTCCACCGGTTCACCCGCTCTGTCCCTCGTCCGCAGCAACCATGCGCTTCCCTCCATTGTTAATGTTACCGGCGCTACTATGGGACTGCTCTTGCCGTCAACTGTTTGTCTGCCGGTTTCCCACAGTCCGGCCCAAACACCCTCAAAAGGATTGGTCACGGTCACCGTAAAAGAATCGCTCTGACCGCCAACCGTAACGGTAACTTTTTGCCCTCCCGCTCTGAAGGGGTCGTATCCGGTAAGCCTGAGGCGCGAATTATTCACAATCGACAGGCTGTGCCCCGGCCAGGTTCCCAGAACCCGAATACCCGCCGTATCAAGATCTTCACCAAGTTCATATTTCGTCTTCACCGGCGGCCTGTCAACCGACAACGCTTCAAACGCTATATACGTTACCGGAAATATTGCCGTCTTTCCGGAATACGAAACCGTAACATTCTGCTTTTCGCCGCGGGTTATGTCATAGCCTGAAAGGTTATTGTTCGTAATGCTTACCCGCGCCTTTGATCCGTCGTTCCATACTCCCTGCACCACAAGGCCCGAAAGATCAATTTCTTCCCCGGTATAATACTCGGTGTTTACGGGCGGGGATATTACCGCGATACTGTCAAGGCCGGTTACTTTCACATCAAACATTGCCCGTTTGCCATAGTAGTCCACGGTTATGATCTGAGATCCCGGCTTGTCCTTGTCATAGCCGGAGATTACAAGCGCGCCTGCTCCGGGCTTGACCATTACGCCCGGAACCGCGTCTTTCCCGAATGTAACCCCTACGCCAAGCCCGTTCCAGTCAGGGTCATCCCCCTGCCTGAAACTTGTTGCGAAAGGAGGCTGCGAAATAGATATGCTTTCCACCGGCGCCACAGTTACGATAAACGTACTGCTCGCCTTTGAGATGACTAACCCTGATTTCGCGTTCATGGTGACCGTTATTGTCTGTTCGCCGGGCCTGTTCCTGTCGTAGCCTGTGATTTGCAGCGAGCCTGTATCAGTGACCGTTTCGCTGTTCTTTTTGTAATTGGCCGTAACTGCCAGCCCCGCTATGTCCAGGTCCTGACCTTGGCCAAACACCGTCCGCGCGGGCGGTTGTACCGCGATTGATTGGAGCGTGTTGCACCCCGTCAGAATCATGAGAACTGTCAACACTCCCGCACTACCGGAAATTTTTCTTTTCATGTTGTAACTCCCGCGTCATTCGCCCTATGCAAACAGCGGCGGCATTCTTTTTACACCGTCTCTCCCGCCCGGCGGCCTTCCGCCATGGCCCTGGCCGCGGCGTAAACGGCGCGCCTTTTGTAGTCGTGGTTCCAGCGGTTGGCCCCGATGTAGTCGAAAATGACGGCGCCGGTGTGGCGGCAGAAGCGATCCATCTGCTCAAGACAGTTCAGCATACCGTTGCCGGTACCGCCGGGGGAAGCGACCAGAAGGACCTGTTTGCCCGAAAGGGCGCCGTGTTCCCCGAATTCGCATCTCCTGAGGCGATCAAAAAAACTTTTGAGACCTTCGGCCATTTCCCACCAGTACACGGGGGTAATAAAGCAGAACTGATCGGCGGCCCTTACCGCTTCCTGGGCGGCGTCAAACCCGTCGGCGCCGAAGGCGCAGCTGTGCCGTTCGCGGCAGCTTCCCCAGCCGTCTCCGCAGACATGGCAGCGTTCCAGTTTTTCAACGGTGAGGACTTCGACACTGGCGCCGCCCTCCCTGGCGCCCCGGAGGACCTCTTCCATAAGGGAAAAACAGAGGCCCGCACGTTTTGGATTACCGGAAATAACAAGATAGTTCATTGGCACTCTCCTTCCCCCATTCTACCGGCGCGCCGGCATTATGCAAAGCGTCCCAATGAAAAGGGGCTGGCCGCAAGGCTTTCGGACACCGCCGCCCGTCCATAACGCGGACACGTTACGGACGGGGACAGCGGACGCGGAACCGGTTCCCGCTTCTACTCAATCCAGCCGGCAAGCGCCGCGTGGGCGGTCTTGAGTTCCTTTACAATGCCAATATGCTGGGGACACTTCTTTTCGCAGGCCCCGCAGGAGACGCAGAGAGAGGCGGCCTGTCCGCTGCGGGTCTGGAAGAAGTAGCCCCGCCGCGACGGCTCAAAAGTATCGAACATGACGCCGTCGTTGTATTTGGAAAAGACCTGGGGAATATTGACGCCCTGGGGACAGGGAAGGCAGTATTCGCAGCCGGTACAGGGGATGGACGCGAATGAAAAGTAGGTTTTCCGCACCCTTGCGATGATCTTCTTTTCATCTTCCGAAAGGCAGTGAGGAACGGCGTCCGGCTTTGAGAAGATCGCTATATTTTCCTTTAGCTGTTCCATCGTGGATACGCCCGAAAGGATCGTGCTGACTTCAGGATAATCAAGTACATGGCGGAAAGCCCACTCAACAGGACCGCGCTCCCTGTTGTATTCCCCGTAGACGGCCTTCACCGAAGCGGGCGGAGAGGCAAGGCTGCCCCCGCGCAGGGGCTCCATGATCACGAGGGCGCAGCCTTTGAGGCCGGTCTTTCGTATCGCCTCTTCGGTGGTTTCATTATCCACGTCGATGAGGTTCTGCTGTATCTGGCACATATCCCAGTCGTAAAAATCAAGGACTTCGGCGAAACAGGGATAACGGCCGTGATAGGAAAACCCTATGGCCCTGATGAGGCCTTCGGATTTGAATTGTTCGTATTCCTCAATGATCTTCTGCTTCTTGATATCTTCCCAGACGGAGACCCCTATGTTGTGAATAAGGTACACGTCAAGGTAATCCGTGCGAAGTTTTCTGAGGGTATTCTCAAGATTCCGCCGGGCATTTTCGTGCAGGGTCTTTCCGCCGCCCGATTTCAGATCGGCCATGACGGTAAAGGGCTGCTTGGTGGCGATCATCACCTTTTCACGGCGGCCGCCTGCCTCCAGCGCCTCGCCCAGTATTTCCTCGCTGGTCATGTTGTGGTAGCCGTAGGCGGTGTCAAAATAATTGACCCCGTTATCCGCCGCGTAGCGTATCATCTCCCAGGCCTTTTCACGGTCAACTTCCGCCTTGTCCTCCCTGATGACGCGGGGAAGCCTCATACAGCCCATCCCGAAAGCCGATACCCTGAATCCCGATTTTCCATACATCCGGTACTGCATTCTTTCACCTCTCAAAAAAATAGATTTGTCCGGAAGTTGAAGTTTCCGGACAAATTCCGCTAAAATATCTTGCCCAACTATAAAAGTTAATGTTAACGTCAAGTCAAGGTGTCCGGATCGTATTCCACCCCGGCGCCGTACCGGAGGAACCATGAAAGTTTTATTTATCGGCGGAACGGGAACCATAAGCGCGGCCATTTCCCGGCGTGTTCTGGAACTGGGTTGGGATCTTTATCTGCTTAACCGGGGAAACCGGAACGGGAATTTTTCAGGCGGACTGCGCGATGAAAAGGACGCGCACGGGAGGGGGAATCTTGTTGAAATTACCTGCGACATTAACGCGGAAAGCGAGGCGGAAACAGCGTCGAAACTTTCGGGCGTTCTGGGGGAAGGCGGACAATTTGACGCCGCCGCGGATTTTATCGCCTTTGCCCCTCCCCAGGTTGAAAGGGACTACCGCCTCCTGGGCGGCATTGCCAAACAGTACCTTTTTATCAGTTCGGCGTCGGCGTATCAAAAGCCCCTTTCAAGCTGCTTTGTAACCGAAAGTACGCCCCTGGCAAATCCCTACTGGGAGTACTCCCGGAACAAGATAGCCTGCGAGGATTTCCTTGTGGCAAAGTACCGGGAATCGGGCTTCCCTGTTACGATTGTCCGCCCCAGTCATACCTACGACGAACGGAGCGTTCCTCTGGGCGTCCACGGCAAGAAAGGAAGCTGGCAGGTTATTAAACGCATGCTTGACGGAAAGCCCGTGATCATTCACGGAGACGGCGAAAGCCTGTGGACCATGACGGCGAATTCCGATTTCGCGGCGGCCTTTACGGGCCTTCTTGGAAACATGCACGCCATTGGGGAAGCGGTACAGATCACTTCGGAAGAGACCGTTACCTGGAACCAGGTGTACGCCGCCGTCGCCAGGGCGCTCGGCGTTCCCCTCAGGGCGGTGCACATTTCAAGCGAATTCCTTTCGGCCATAGGACCGTATGATTTTACCGGCGGCCTTATCGGCGACAAGGCGAATTCGGTCGTGTTTGACAACGCGAAACTAAGGCGCCTTGTTCCCGGCTTCACGGCGTCCGTGCGCTTTGACCAGGGGGTGCGGAAAACGGTGAACTACATTCTCGCCCACAGGGAATGCCAGATTGAAGATCCCGAATTTGACGCGTGGTGCGACAGGGTAATTGCCGCGCGGGAAAAGGCGCTTGAGGAACTGCGCGCCAGGCCGTGATCCCCGAAAAATCGGCGTTACCCCGAGAGGCTGTAATGCTGATTGGCGTCAAGTTAATCAGCATTGCCCTAATATTTCCGCAGAAGTTCAAGCGGACTGAGCTTCCCGGCGCAGCGGGCGGGAAGACCCGATGCTGTCACGGAACAGAGGATCGTAAAGAGGCCGATAAGAAAAACCATCTTCCAGTCTATGATGACCGGTATGGTTTCGAGGTAATAGCCGGGATCGAGGATCTTCACGTTTTCCCCGTGAAAAAGGCCGGAGAAAAAACTGAGGATCTTTTCAAGGCCCCTGATGACCGGATTGATGAAGCGCCCCAGAAGCAGCCCCGCGCCTATGCCCAGAACGGAACCGGTAAGGCCGGTAAGGAAACTTCCCCACAGAAAGATCCCCTGTATGCCCCCGCTGCCGGCGCCGGCCGCCTTGAGAACGGCGATGTCCCTCTGGCGCTCGATGACCAGCATGGATGTCGCCGACGAAACATTCACCGCGGCGACCATCACGATAAGGGCCATGATAAAAAGGAGAAGCTGGCGGGTCTGCTCATAGGAACTGTATTGGGACTGCTGCAGTTCCTTCCAGGTGAAAACGGCAAAGCCGGGTCCCAGCGCCGCGTATATGTCGAAAACCATGCGATCCGCCCCTCGGTACGGATCGTCTATTTTCACAAGAAGGCGGGAGGACGCGTATTCGGGGGAAAAGATCCCCGCTCCCGCCGTGTCCGAGGTAATGCACCACAACGAATCCAGCTCGCGGTATCCTGAAGAGACGATGCCCTTCACGGTAAAGGGGGTAAAACGCGGAACGCTTCTTCCGCCCGTTGTCCGCAGAGTCATGATACGCACCGTCTTTCCTACTTCGGCGCCGGCGGACGCGGCGATTTCCTCGCCCAAAAGTATTTCGCGGTCCGATTCAAGCGACGCCTGCCCCTCGACGGTTCTGAGGAAACGGAGGCTTCCCGGATCTTCCCAATAGGATTTTTCAACGGCCCGTATGGTGGCGCCGCTTTTGTTCCTGCCGACAAGCATCCCCAGCCCCTGCCGTTCCATCCACACGCCGCGCACGCCGGGAAGGCCCGCGATAACGGAAGCGGCGCCGTCAAGTTCACCCTGACCCGAAAAATTGTACACCTGTATATGGGCCGTTCCCAGTTCAAGATAACGATCCGTGATGCCCCGTATCATGCCGTCGGCGACGATAAGGGTAACAATGATGGGAACAAGGCTCACGGCTATTCCCGCGGCGGCCCCCCGGAGGTAGCGCCCCCCTTCGTGGGCCCTTCCCAGAAGATAACGGAAGGCGATAAAAAAACCGGAGCCGCTCTTCATTTTTCCGCGCCTGGCCCCGGAAGGCCCGCCCCGCCGTTCCGCCGCCGCTCCATGCCGGCAAGCGTTCCGTCTTCAAGCGTACAGTGCAGTTCCGCCCTGGCGGCGACCTTTTCATCGTGAGTCACCACTATCAGCGTCTTGCCCCTCTTTTCCGTCGCGCCGTACAACAGCTCCGTTACCAGGGCGCTGTTGTCGGGGTCAAGGTTCCCCGTCGGCTCGTCGGCCAGAACCAGATCGGGATCGTTGATCATGGACCGGGCGACCGCGACGCGCTGGCGCTCCCCGCCTGAAAGCTGGGAAGGAAAATGGCTCATCCTGTCTTCCAGCCTGACATCGCCAAGGAGCAGGCGGGCCCTTTCAACGGCGTCCTTCTTCCTCACGCCGGCGATATAGGCGGGCAGCATGACATTTTCAAGGGCGGTAAAATCCTTGAGAAGATAATGAAACTGAAAGATGAACCCCACCTGCCGGCTCCGGTAGGATGAAAGGGCGCTTTCGGGAAGGGCGCTTATTTCGGTATTCCCCACGGACACGGAGCCCGAGTCGGTTCTGTCAAGGCCGCCTATGATATTAAGCAGGGTGCTCTTCCCGCTGCCGCTCCGGCCCGTCACCGCGAGAGAGGCGCCCCGTTCAATTTCAAAGCTGATCCCTTTAAGGATATGAAGGGTCTCCGCGCCGGAAACATAGTTCTTCACGATGCCGGCGACACGAAGAATGATGCCGTCACTCATACCGGAGCACCTCCGCGGGTTTTATTCCCGCAATCTTTCCCGAGGCAAACCAGGCCGCGAGCAGTGCGGACAAAAATCCGAACATGAAAATAAGGAGAACCTCGTGGGCAATGACCCTTGAGGGGATCTCCTTGATGTAGAAAACCGCGGGCGAAAACACGGCGAACTCCCCGGCTTCCCCGCCGCCGAACAGGCGGGAAACAAAATTGAGAAGCCGTATAAAAAGATTGACCATTCCTTCAAGAACGGTAAAAAAGGCGGAAATGTGAAAGGCGGTAAGGAGGCCCAGAACAAGGCCGGCAAGCGATCCTGTCAGTCCTATGATCACGCCGTCCCAGACAAACACAAGCCGCACCGCCCTGTCCGCGGCCCCTACCGCGCGGAGCAGTCCTATTTCCTCGCGGCGCTCAAGCACGGAACGCCGCTGCGCCTGAAAAATATTAAGCCCGACAACAATGAAGATGAGCCCAACAAGAATAAACATGAAGAGCTTTTCCGTCCTGAGCGCGCCGAAAAAGGCGCGGTTGTAATCGCGCCAGCTTGTGACGCGGTAATTAACCGGACCGGGAATGCCGGCAAGGACCCCCGCGGCAAGCTCCATTGCACGCCTGTCCTCCCAGCGATTCCCGAGCTTGACGCCAAGGGAAAGTTCCCCGTCCGAAACGGAAGCGGCGCTTTCGATGCCGATAAAGGCCCAGCTTATGTCATATTCGTAGAATCCCGTTCTGAAGATCCCCCGCACAATGAAGGGCTCCAGGGGGACGGCGTTTTCCGTATCTTCGGCTTCCGCGCCGTCCTGAACCCCGCCTTCGAAAATTCCGGCGATGGAAAAAAGCGTCACCTCGTCGCCAAGCCGCGCCTGCAGCCGCCTGGCAAGCTCCGCCCCGAGCAGTATGTAACGGTCTTCCGAAAGATCAAAATTTCCCGCCTCGACCACTACCTTCGATCCGAAGCCCCTGTCCTTCTTCGGCGTATCGTCCCCTATTCCCCGCACCACGACCGCCTGCTGGCCGCCCCGCCTTCCCCGCATGAGACCCTGGAATTCCCTGAAGGGAGAAACCGCCAGCACGCCCGGAAGGGAGGAAAGCCGTTCCTCCGCAAGCGCGGCGTTTTCGGGGGGAAAATTCTCGACCCGCATGTGATAGGAAGATATTTCCAGTATGCTTTCGATAAACCCAAGCTGGAACCCGTTCATTACCGCGATGATCACGATGAGGGCAAGCACCCCTGTCGCTATGCCAAGAACGGCCAAAACCGGGGAAGGAGAATTCCGCCGCCCCCTGGAAACATACCGGGACGCCACAAAACCTATCCAGTGTACATTCATCCTCCGCATGTTCATTTTGCCTGTATCCTTTCCTCGGAGATCTTTCTGCCGTCTTCCCAGATCGCCCTGAGTATAACCTTGCCGTCCATATACAGTTCCTCAATATCCCTTTCGCCGTCCCGCGTTACGGTACGTTCCGTTACGCCCCGGCGGTAATTGCGCTCCAGGGTACGGTTTCCTTCATCATCATATTCGAATTCGGAAAGCCTGTCCCCGTCTCCCGAGGCGGACTTCCAGGAAACCGACGCCAGTCTGTCCCCCGTCCATGTGTTGGAAAGCACGCCGACCGGTTCGTCCTCTTCATCGTAAAAGGATTCGCTCAGCACGCGGCCCCGCTCGTCGGTACTGTAGACTACCCGGTAGCCCTCGTTCATGTAAACATCTTCAAGCATATCATATCCGTAGCCTGAAGGATTGATAAAATCGTCATCTGCGCCGGGAAAACCGCCCCTGAAAGAAAGCCGCGCCCTTTCGCCCGACGCGTGGTATAAACGCTCCGCCCGGCGGAGGGAAAGGGAGCGCCGGTAGAAGTAGACGTCGGTGTAAAGCGGCCGCAGAATGTCCCCTTCCCTTTCGGAAGTTTCGGCGCGTACCGGCGTACTCCCGTTATAGAAATACTCGATGACCGTTTCCTTTCCGGCGGCAAACTGATGTTCCCGGAGAACGAGTCCCCCGGCGTCAAATACCTCGATGAACCCATCGGGCCTTTCCGCCTCCTCCGCGCCGTCCCCGGAGGAAGTCCCGTCGGGGGGGGAAGCGTCCGGCGCTTCCCCGGCGGCCTTTTCCTTTACGGCAAAGGCCAGGGCGAGTCTCGTGACGCCCTCCGCCCGCAGTACCCACTGCCGCCGTACTTCGGCCCCTTTGTGGTAGAGGATCTGAACCTCGACAAGGAACGGGGCATCCTGTTCCAGCCCCGCGAAAGAGGGCCCTATTCCGGCGGGAAGTTCCCCCGGAGAACCGGGAGCGCGCGAAAGGGCGTACTCGTTTCTCAGGGCGGCAAAACGGGACGGCTCCTCTTCCAGCCTCATGCCGGCGGAGTTGGAACGGTACCAGCGTACATCGTCGCTCCGCGCCGCCGCCGCGGTAAAAAAAAACAGCAGCAAAAGCGGCCGGAAAAACCGGGATCTTCGCGGCCGTAAGGGCGAAGGGCCCCTAGACAAGACCGGCAAATTCCCTCGCGTAGGCGTGGGGATCGAAGGGGCGTATGTCGCCGTACCGTTCCCCGTCGCAGAGATAGACGACAGGAAGACCAAGCTCCGCGCCCAGAGAAAAGACAGAACCGCCCCTGGCGCCCGAATCGTATTTGGCAAGAATGCAGCCCGAAAGGGAAACCGCCTCATGAAAGACTTCGGCCTGGGCAATGGCGTTGCGCCCCGTGGTGGCGTCCAGAACGAGCCATTTGAAGGAGGCCGCGCCTTCCGCCCGTGATTCCACGACACGGTCTATTTTGCGCAGTTCCTCGACCAGCGCGGATCTGGTATGCATGCGACCGGCGGTATCGGCGATGACAAGATCGCCGCCGCCCGAACGGGCGGCTTCCACCGCGTCATACACGACCGCCGCGGGGTCCCCGCCGTGCTGATGGGCAACTACGCGGATGCCCAGCCGTTCGCCGTGTATCTTGAGCTGATCGATGGCGGCAGCGCGGAAGGTATCCGCCGCGGCGAGAATGGGCCGCCGTTTTTCGGCGTCACGGTAACGGGAGGCGAGCTTGGCGGCGGTGGTGGTTTTCCCCACGCCGTTTACCCCCAAAAGGATGATCACGGCAAGCCCCGGAGGCAGGGGACCCGGAGGCGGCGGACGAAGCTCCGATTCCAGAAGCGAGGCGAGTTTTTCCCGGAGCTTTTCCGGATCGGCAATGCCTTCTTTTCTGCACTGCTCCCGAAGCAGCTGTGAAATCCTGTACGCTCCGGCCGCCCCGAAATCGCCTTCAACCAGAAGATCCGAGAGATCCTCAAACAATTCGTCCGAGACCGGGGATTTGCCCGTGAAAAAGTGTTTTATTTTATCGGTAAAGGCGCCCACAAATGCCTCCGTTTCCCTTCATCCGCATGTTCTCATCAGACTGTCTCCCCGCTCATTTTACAACACGGACCGTGTTCCTGTCGGCGGCTCGTATATAGCCCCACACACTGTACATGACATCCGTAAGGGCGGCTCCCGCCAGCGCCCAGGCGCCCCAGCGCAGGTTGCGGTAACTGACCGCCCTGGAGTACAGCAGATTCGGGGCGGCTCCCGTCGAACTTATCGTATTCCAGCCTTCCGACTGCGCCTCGGCGAGGCCGGAGATCAAAAAGGCCGCGGGAAGGGCTATCCACAGACGGCCCCAGGCGCCGTAGTACTTCCGCCTTGCCTCTTCAACATCGTGCTGGCCGGGCCGGGGAGGCGCGGCGGTAGCAAGGAAAATTTCCGTTTCTTCGCGGACAGAATTTACAAGGCCGGAATTCAAAAAAACGACGGAACCGGTTTCCCCCTCCGAAGACTCAACCGAAAAATATTCAATGCCGCCCGCTTCAATGCCGAAGGAAAGGGGCGCGTCCCCCTCGTAGAAGGCGCCGCGGTACACGATGACGCCGGCCTTTCCGGGAACAGAGAGGCGCACAAACGAAAGATCCAGCGGCATGAGCGTTACGCCTATGTCGGTCCGCATTCCCTCCTCAAGCTCCGTTTCCACCGTTTCGCTCCGGTAGTTTTCCGCGGAAACTATTACCGTTACCTTTCCCGGCACATGCTCCCTTTCCGGCATGACGCCCCGGCCGGCAAAGGAATTGTTGACGGCAATTTCCGCCTCGGGCGGTTTCGCGCGGACGGCAATAACGGCGGCTCTGCTTCCGGAAACCGCGGCGGCAAGCCTGTCCGCGATTTCATCGGACGCGCCGCTTATGTCTTCAGGGGAAAAGATGATGCTGTCCTCGTATATCCAGCCGCCGCTGTAGACCGTGTAGAGACGCAGGGTAATGTACACGCGGCCGTAATATTCGCTTACGGAACCTGAAAGGAGCGCGTCGGCCTTTCCGTCCCTGCAAAAGCGGTATTCCGTTCCCGGTTCGGGAGGCGGAGGAAATTTTCCGTTCAGGTTGTCACCGGCAAGGACAAACACCGGCTCACGGTCAACGGGTGGAATGTTCCGCTCTGTCTCCTCCAGTTCATCCTCAAGTTTTTTTATTTCCTTGTCGATGGCGGCAAGGTCGCGCCGGTATTTCCACCGGGGATCTCCCCGGTAGAGAAGCGCGCCGCGCTCTTCCAGTTTGGCCGCCAGCGCGGCCGCCGCGGCGCTTTTTTCCCGGCTGTGGGCGTAACCGGCGTACCAGCCATATTCAGAATCGCCGCGGACGCGGCGCTCCACCCTTCCCAGGGAAGAGACGAGATCCCGCATGATAACGTCGCCGATAATACGCCGTGAAGGGGAAAGATCCGAAACGTCAAAGGCGCTTATGCAGAGCGTCCATTCCCTGTCGAGCGTTTCTTTTTCTTCGGGCTTGCCTCCCCCGAAAAGAACGGCGGGAAGCAGCAGGAACATGAGCGCCGGGACGCGGCGACCCCTACCGTCCATGTCCCGCTTCCCAGGCGAAACGCAGGTACTGTTCAACAAACAGATCGATGTCCCCGTCCATTACCGCCTGTATGTTTCCCGTTTCGGTCTTGGTCCGGTAATCCTTTACCATCGTATAAGGCTGAAACACATAGGAACGTATCTGGTTCCCCCATGAAATATCCTTCTTTTCCTGGGCGAACTTTTCGTTCTCTTTTTCCTTTTCCTGTCGGTAATATTCGTAGAGCCGCGCCCTGAGCATGCTCATGGCAATGGCGCGGTTCTTGATCTGGCTCCGTTCATTCTGGCAGGCGACAACGATCCCCGTGGGGATGTGGGTAAAACGGACCGCGCTGTCGGTCTTGTTGACATGCTGGCCCCCGGCGCCGCCCGAGCGGTAGGTGTCCACCCGAAGATCTTCGGGCCTTATTTCAACGTCTATGGAATCGTCGATGACCGGGAAGATGTAAACGGAAGCGAAAGACGTGTGCCGCCTGGCGTTGGCATCGAAGGGGGAAATTCTGACCAGGCGGTGCACGCCCGATTCACCCTTGAGATAACCGTAGGCATAGTCCCCTTCTATTTTACAGGTCGCCGATTTGACGCCCCCTTCGGCTTCCAGCCTGTCCACCTCTTCAAGGGAAAAGCCCCGCCGTTCCGCCCAGCGGAGGTACATGCGGTACAGCATCTGCGACCAGTCGCAGGCCTCGGTTCCGCCCGCGCCCGAATGTACCGTGAGGAAGCAGCCGTTCCGGTCAACCTCCCCGCCCATAAGCTCAAGTATGTTCTGTTTTTCGTAACGGGCCGAAATATCCCTGAGACCCCCGGCCAAATTCCCGCTTTCCGATTCGTCGCCGGCTTCACAGGCAAGTTCATACAGCGTTTCAAGATCGTCGATTTCTTCCCGCAGCCCAACCCAGGGATCGTAACGGTTTTTGAGGGACTTGAGTTCCGCCATGGTTTTTTCCGCCGCGGCGGTATCGTTCCAGAAGTCTTCTCTGCCCGTTTTTTCCTCAAGCTCCGCTATCCGTTCCGCGAAAGACGCGCCTTTTACCGGCTTTTCAAAGACGCCTCCAGGCGTCGTAGATTTTGCTTTTGAGTTCCTTGATGGGCGTTCCGTATTCACTTAACAGCATGTTTTTCCCCCATATTCGTCTTTCCGGTAAACCGCGTTAAACCGGCGCTACCTTGGCGGACGGGACCCGGCCGGCCGGCGCGGCGGCTGCCGTGCGCCGCGCGGCCTGCCATCCGGCGCTTCGGTCTCGCCGGTTCCCGCCCCACGGGCAATCATGCGCCGCCATTTCTTGTCCCGAAGGCTCGTCAGGACCAGCGTACCTTCCATGGGAAACTGGAAAATACGCAGCCGGTCAAAAGCATCGGTAGCGCGGTCCAGATCCCGTTTCAGCCGGTTCAGTGTTTCCAGGGATATAAAGGCGGATTCCCACAGCCCCCGCTGAACCTTGTCAAAACCATACTGCCCCAAGAGATCCGCCAGTTCCCTGGCGCGCCCTTCCGATCCCGGATCCACGGCAATTGACACAAACATACAGACCAAGTATAGGGAAAAAGGGGGAATGTGTAAACCGGCCAAAAGAAGTCTTCCGTAAAACACCCTTTACGGCGATAATAAAAGGTATGCCGAAGAAAAAATCTTTTTTACCGGGGTGCGCGGGACCGGCTTTTCTTCTTGCGCTGTTCGCCGCCGTTTCGTTTCCTCTGGCCGGGGAAGAAGCCGTCTTTGCCCCCTTTGTTTCCCGGCTGGAAGCCGAAGTAAAGAGCAACCTCCTCCGTCTTTCATGGATTGATTCCCGGGACGCGAAAGGCCCCGTCTACATTTTCCGTTCATCCCGTCCCTTTGCCGGTTCGAACGATCCTGTCCTTGAAAATCCCGTCACGGTGCCTTACGGCGCGCAGTCCTGGGTGGACGAGATTGATTCCGCCGGAACCGTCTATTACTTTGCCGCCGCGAGCGATGAATTGGGACGGCGCTACGACATTTTCATACCAAACGGCAACATAGCCGTTCTGGGCCCCGGGACCGGAGGACCCCGTCCTCCCGAACCGGAGATATTCGGCATTGAAGCCAGAGTGGAAGGGGAAAGGGTGATCCTTTCATGGCGCGGCGACGCCGGCCGCGATACGATCCTCTACCGGAGTTCAAGGCCCCTGCTCGGCGCACAGGATCTTCTGGACGCCCTTGTCATACGGACAGGATCTGTTCCCCCCTTTGCCGATTTTCCCGTTCCCGGCATTCCCTGCTACTACGCGGTTATTCTTGAGGATGAACTTGCCAAAGGCTCGGTACGCCTGATCTCCGGCGGTAACGCCACGGCGGAAGCGGTGCAGGTACAGCCGAAAACGGGCGGCGGCGCGCAGGCGGAGATGCGCTCCATACCCCTGCCCCTCATCTCCATTACGGGCGCGGTAAAAGGCGCCGACGCGTCGGACGAACCGGCCGCGCCGGCCAGGGTCTCGCCGGAAGCGGCAAAGGCTGTCTCGGGCCTTGCGGTGGAACGGAGCGTTCTTCCGCCCAAACGGCCAAGGGCTTTCAGGGAAGATCTGGAGATCCCCGCGGGAGGCGAGGAATCCATGCTCCGCGCTATAGTCCAGGGATCCTTCACCGGCCGGGACTGGGAAACCAGCAGAACGGAACTTGCCCGCTATCTTTCCATACCCCGTTCCGATCTGCCTTTGGCCAGGGCCCATTTCTACATGGGGCAGGCCTGGTATTTTTCCGGGAACTACCGGGAAGCCCTTGTTGAATTCCTCGCGGTGCAGTCCCTGTATCCGCGGGAGGCAAACGAGTGGATAGAAGACACGCTCTCGCGCCTCATCAACTGACAAAAAACCGGGACCATGTTGAAAATCCGGCCCCGAAACGGCACAAATCCGTCCCATCGTAATGTCCCGGCCACCCCGGAGGCCGCGCCGTCATTCTTCCTGAAGTGGAAGTTCGGATAAACTATTTCCAGAAAATTGTCGGGATAGCGCTCGTCGATAAACGCTTCAACCGTATTCCGCGGCGGCATACCGTCAACTCTCTCCGACCATCTGTGTACCGCCAGGGCAGACACCCCCATGTCAAGTGCCATAAAAACTATCAGAATCCATGAAAGCACGGTTCCGCGCCTGCCCTGTATGCGATCAACAAAGCGCGACAGGGGAGGGTATATTTTCCTGATAAAAACAACGCCGAGAATGCCCCAAAAGAACATAAACAAGAGGGTTGTCCTGCCTCCAAAAAAAGCGAAATTCTGCCCTGTGTAATCCCACGACACAGAGCCGAACATATTTTCCTGCGCCAGGCTGCACATTACCTCGAACGCTCCGCCTGTTACCGCGCTCCCGATAAAGACCCAAATGTCGCCTTTGCGGGCAAGCCTGTTAAGGACAACTACTATCAGTACCGCGCCGAACCCGTAAACCTGGCTGAAAGGCCCGTATATCAGGCCCTGCCTGCTTTCGATATGCCCTTCGACGGCAAGGCAGTACAGAGATTCGATGACGTATCCGGCGATACAACCGATAAAAAATATCCAGAAGAGCTTGTAGAAGGTAAGCCCCGGGACGGGCGGCGCGCTTTTCTCAGGGACAATGTTCGCCTCTGTCTTTTTCCGCTCCGCCTTTCCCGCCCTTCTTTCCTGAAACGCCTGCTTTACAACATCTACATACTCCTGCAATTCAGGCGACTTCAGTTTCTGGAACGAGGCGAGCAGGCGTTTCCCTCCGTTATCTTTTTCGATATGTCTGCGCAGACCGGAAGCAATCTCCATCATTTTTTCGTCGCCGGATTCCCCGGCAAGCGTATGCAGCCTGTCAATGCTTCCGCTCAAATCGTGTTTGTCATACCAGGCGTAATTTTCGTCGTATGCTTTTAACGCGCGAAACGCCGCCCGTATATCTTTCAGTTTCGCGTCGAACTGGTAAACGCCGTTCAGGGTTATGACCAAATCCAGGAGAAGGACCGCGACGAAAAGTGACGCGGCGCTTGTCTTTATGCGGGGAGGAATACGTTGAATCAACTCCCAAACAAACGGCTGAACGGCGTACAGCATCACCGCGCCCGCAACACCGGACAGAATGGAGTGCGGCAGCGAAATCCTGCCGTTCAGGTGTATGCGGTGGTGCGAATAGTCCCACCATCGCAGGTTGAACACTTTCTCCATAAACCAGCTTGTGAAATATACGAGCGCGCTTGTGATGACGGCGCCGGCAACGAACAGCAGGGGCAGACTCGCGATGTTGTCCGCGAGGGGCCGAAGCGGCAGTATCAGCGCAAGCGCCCCGAAGCCGTATAACGGACAGTAAGGCCCCGCCAAAAAGCCGCGCCGCACAAGTTTTTTAGCCTTGATGGAATGGTAAATTACCTCGCAGGCCCACCCTGCGATACTGTATATCGCAAAAACCAATACCAGGTTAGTAAATGAAATCGCGGTCATGTTCGTATCCCCCCGGTTTTTTTAAATGCACGTTTCGCAGCCTTCAGGCGGGAAACTGCAAGAGCCGATGCAAAACCAGCCGGGTTTTGCAAAAGTCTCAGCGTACTCTAAAAAGCATAGTACAAATCAAAAGACGGAGCGAATCAGGGAAGCGGCGCCGCCCTGTATGGCATCGAAAAGCCGGGAAGTGCGCCGCCCTTAATAGTCCTGTTTCGCCGCGATGACCGTGCAGGTACCGCGCCTCACACGGGGACTTACGGACGTATCTTGAAGGGATTGATTGATTGAGCTCCCGCACCCCGGACTCTGTTGCCGGATATGCCGTTCAGATTGTCAATTTCTTCCGTAATATGATTCACCGTGCCTTCAACGCGAGCAACCCCGGTATTCTCACGGTCCACATCACCACGAATCGCGTCAACCGCCTCTTTCACCGTCCCGATAATCCGCTGTCACGGCGCTCAGGTCCCCCGCGGCAATGGCCGCGCAGGGGCGCTAACAGGCTGTTGAAAAAGTGGATTTTTAACACTAGTTGTGTCAAAAATCCCGATTAAACGCCTGTTTTGGCAGGCTGCAAGGTAGAAAATTCGCAGTTTCACCGCGAATTTTCTTTATTTCAACAGCCTGCTAAAGACCCGGAGGAAACAAGAAAGAGGCCGGTTCCCGAAACCGGGGCGGAACACATATAGATAATACAACACGTTTTGAGATCGGGCAAAAGCAGTCGTTATACGCGGCCGGGTTCAATACCGCGGAGATTCG
>JAIRXH010000050.1 GCA_031268385.1 Treponema sp.
GGGGGGGGGGACATTTACCATGAGCGGGAACGCGGTCATCAGCGGCAACAACACGGCCAGCAGCGCCACTGATGGCGGCGGGGTATATATGATGGGGGGCAGTGGGACCTCCTTTGTCATGAACGGTGGAACCATCAGCGGCAACACGACCAAAGGCAGGGGCGGCGGTGTGAATATGTGGGACGGCTCCTTCACCATGAACGGCGGGACCATCGGCGGTAACACGGCCATCGATGGCGGCGGTGTGCATATGGGGAGCGGCTCCTTCACCATGAGCGGCGGGACCATCGGCGGCAACACGGCCAGCGATGGCGGCGGGGTGTATGTACAGAACAACACCTTTACCATGAGCGGGGGAACCATTAGCGGCAACACGGCCTCCACCTATGGCGGCGGGGTGTATGTGGGCAGTTCCGGAACCTTCACCAAAACCGGGAACAGCGTTGTCTACGGCGATACCGACGCCTTCCACACCCCCGGCAGTACCGAAAACACCGCCGCCAACAAGGGCCACGCGGTGTACCGTGCGTCTCCCGGTTATTACCGCAACGAAACCCTGAACGTTGGGGATAACCCGGATACGGCAACCGACACGTTCCCCGCCCTTTCGGGCGATACCCTTGGGTACTGGACCAAGGAATAGGGGCGAAACGCTTTGCGTTTCGCCTGGGGAGTTGTGCAACGGTGTGGCGCGGGTTGAAAGCGGTGCGCGCTTTGGATGTTGCACAACTCCATGGGCCGGAGCGATGCGCAACGGCGGGGCGCGGGTTGCAAGCGGCGCGCGCTTTGGATGTTGCACAACTCCATGGGCCGGAGCGATGTGCAACGGCAGTGCGCGGGTTGCAAGCGGTGCGCGCTTTGGATGTTGCACAACTCCATGGGCCGGAGCGATGCGCAACGGTGTGGCGTGGGTTGCAAGCGGTGCGCGCTTTGGATGTTGTGTAACGGCGGGGAAGGTTCCCCGCGTACCGGGGGAAGCCCCCCGCGAGCCGGGGGAGGCCCCCCGCGAGCCGGGGGAGGCCCCCCGCGAGCCGGGGGAAGCCCCCCGCGAGCCGGGGAAGGCCCCCCATGAGCCGGGGGAAGCCCCCCGTGTGACGGGGGAAGCCCCCCGCGTACCGGGGGAAGACCCCGTTGTAACAAAAAAGCCGGTTTTCCGGCACAAAAGGAGCAGAGGAGTATGTGTTACTTCGTAACACTTCCGATTTAACGTAAGTGGCGATACCGCCGCTTTTTATAGAGGAGTATATCATGGCTGCGTCTGCGAAAAACGAACACGACTACATTCCGAAGAATTTCCAGGAATTCGACGCTTTTTACAAGAATTACTGCCAGATTGTCAACGCCAGGACCACCGGTTCCACCCCGGCATGGACGCACATCCCGGCGGCGAGGGTAACGGATCTTAGCGGGGGTTACGCGGCCTGGTACAACGCCTGGAGCGCGTACAAAGACGACAAAACAAAGGTAAAGCTGGCCGCGGCGCGGACCGCGCAGAAAGAAGGCGCCGGTATTGTCCGGGAATTTACCAACGAATTTATCCGGTATTCCCGGGCGGTCTCCGACGACGACAAGCGGCTTTTGGGCGTCCACATCCCCGACCCGACTCCCTCGCCCATTCCCGACCCCGCGACCCGGCCGGAGTTCAGCCTCAGGGTAAAGGATATCCGCAAAATCCGCATTGACTTCCAGGACCAGGGCAGCGAGCGCAGGGCCAAGCCCTACGGCATGGACGGCGCGGTGGTGCACTGGCTGGTCTCGGACCACGCGGCCCAGGCCACCGGGGAGCTTACCGGCTCCGTCCTCGCCACCCGCACTCCCTTTACGCTGGAATTCGCCGACGCCGACCGGGGCAAGATCCTCTCGGTGGCCCTCCAGTGGCAGAACGAAAAGGGCCGGAAGGGCAGCTTCAGCGAGATTCAGAATACGATTATTCCGTGAAAAAGGAGCGCCGTCCATGAAAAGCCGTTACTGTGCAACAGCCGCCTTTTTTCTGATCCTCTCCGCCGTCCCTCTCCGCGCCCAGACGGCGGCGGAACTGGAACGGCTCCTTGAAACGCGGGAAATCACCTCTGCCGAGGCGGCCTGGTTTACCTTTGCCTCTACAGAAGAAGTAAGGCCGCCTGACCCCGCCCTGGCCTTTGCCCTGGCGGTAAAGCGGGGCCTGTTCCCCAAAGGCGCGGCGCCGGACAAGGCTGTTACCATGAGCGGCCTTTCCCTTCTTATGATGAAGACCTTCCGCATTGAAGGCGGCCTTATGTACCGGATCTTTCCCTGCCCGCGTTACGCTTTCCGGGAGATGACCAGGCTGGGCTTTATCGAAAGCCATGCGTACCCGAACCGCAAGGTTTCCGGGGAACAGTTCCTGTATATTTTGGGGATCCTTCTTTCCCGTTCGGGGGACGCGGAACCGCCGGAAACAGCCTGGCGGCCTTTGCCGGAAGACACGCGGGATTTTAACAGGGGGGAACATCAGGGGCTATCCGCGGGATCGGAAGCGGTACAGGGGTATGGAGGTGAATTTGAACCGGAGTAAACGCGGAGGCGCATCTCGAAGGGCGGGCGTTGTTTTCCCCGCCGCCATTTTTTTTCTTGCCGTTCCCTCGCTCTTTTCGCAGGACTTTGGCTTTGTGCTGCGACAAAAGGCCCTGTTGAAGGACGGCGGACATCCCTATGGCGCCGCCGAATACACGGGAACGGCGCTGCCCTGGTTTGCTTCTCCCCTGGGGGACAGGGCGGATCTGTATCTTTCGTTCGGGATTTCCGCCGAGTACCTTGACGAGAAATGGAAACCCGTGCCCGAGATGTACCGTTTTGTAGTGACCTGGAATCCCCGGCCGGGTCTAAGCCTTGAGTTGGGCCGTCTTCCCGCACGGGGAAGTTCCTCTGTTATGGCGGGGCTTTTTGACGGCGCTTCATTCAGGGTAAATGTCGGCGGGGGACGCCTTTACGGGGGTGTTTTTTATACCGGGCTGCTCTACAAAAGATCCGCCTATACGGTCATGACGGCGGAAGACCGGGTGAAGTATGACGAGCGGGACGGGTATTTCGCCTCCCGGCGGCTGGCGGCGGAAATCTCCTGGGAACATTATGGTATCTTCAATACTCGAAGTTCCTTTTCGGCAAGCGGAGCGGCCCAGTTCGATCTTAACGGTACCGACGCGCTTTTTCATTCCCAGTACGTCGAGGCGAATGTACATATACCCCTGAGCGGAAAGGTGAACGCCGGTTTTGGCGGGGTTGCCGAACTGGCCGAAGAAACAGGTGCACGCCCCTATGCCGCGTTCGCGATTTCGGCCGAAGTTCAGTGGCTGCTGCCTACGGCCTTACAGGATCGGCTTGCTTTTACCGGGTGGTTTTCTTCCGGTAACTGGAATGACCGGGCAGGGGCTTTTATTCCTCTTACCACGCGGGCCAAAGGAAAGGTGCTGCGCCCTGAATGTTCAGGGATCGCTCTTTTGGAGGCTGCGTATACCGCAAGGTTCCATCCAAAGTTCTCCGGGGATCTTTCCGGGGCGTATTACTTCAGAACCGATACGGTAACGTTTCAACACTCCGGCATGGACCGGTTTTCCGCCTCGCATCTTTTGGGCGGGGAAGTTTACGGAGGGCTTGGGTGGACACCCTTTTCCGATGTGCTCATCTCCGCCGGGGGCGGCGTTTTCTTCCCCCGGACGGGAAAGGCTTTTGCCGGTGACGCGGATCTTGTTTATCGTGTTGTTTTGGAAGCAAGTATTTTATTTTAAGGAGGGATACCATGAAAACAGTAATTGTCTGTGTGTTTCTTTTGGCGGGAATAGAAGGCGTCTTTGCGCAAAGCGGCCCGGCCAGGTTTGCCGAAGTGTGGGGTACGGTGGAAACGCGAGACGAAGGGCAGGCGGAATGGAAGGCGGCTTCTCCGGGGGATTCAATCGGGAAAAATACCGTAATTTCCACGGGGTTTAAGAGTACTGCCCTTGTTGTTCTGGGGGATTCACGCCTCAGTGTCCGGTCATTGACGAGGCTGACGCTGGAAGAACTTGTCCAAAGGGACGGCACCGAAGAAGTGAGGCTGTACCTCAGGAGCGGCAGGGTACAGGTGAAGGTAACTCCCCCGTCGGGCCTGCGGACTAATTTTACTGTACGGTCTCCGGTAGCGACCGCGTCGGTACGGGGAACCGGCTTTGAATTTGACACCAGGCGCCTGTATGTTGAAAGCGGGCGGGTTCTTCTGGAAGGGGCCGATGGACAGAGAGTGTATGTAGGCGCGGGGGAGCGGAGTTATGTTGATGAACGGGAACAACGGGTAATACATCCCTTTGAGGCTGAAACGGCGCTTTTGACGCCCGGCCTTGCCGAACTGGCCAATACCGGCAGTGATACCGGAGGCTATGCGCCCGAGATCGCGGCGCCAGAAGATGTACCACTGGGTATTGCGGCGGAGTGGTAACAAGAAAAATAAAGTTATTCAGCCGCTTCCTTATTGAACCACGGCATATTGTAAATCACCGTACCGTTCCATATACTAATGGCAGACACACCATGGGCAAAAAACAGCTGACAGGAACATCCATACCGGAAGAGTACCGCGGGCGTTTCGAGGAAGAACGCCTCCAGACAAACATAGTCCGCATGCTGGGCTTTTCGGTCTACATCGTCATTCTCCAGATCGTTCTTCAGGTCGCCAACATCCTGTATCCCCAGGGCGGCGGGGAAGGAATGCGGATTCCGCTTGTCTTTTACATCGTCCTTTCGCTTGTAACGCTTGTTACCGGCGTCGTCTACTGGATTCTTCTTGACATGGCGCGAAGACAGAAAATAAGGAACCGGCGTTCCCGCGTGTTTCTGGTACAGAGCCTTTTGTACCTGTACACCGTCATCCAGATGACCTTTTGCACCCTTAACATCCTTTCCCATCAGGGCATAAACGGCCAGATCATTCTTGTTCTCCTCTTCGGAATGGTGCCCATTCTCCGTCCGGTCCAGAGCGCCGCGAGCATACTGGCCTCGTTCGTGTACACCTTCGCCGTCCTTTTTTTTACGCGGGGCATTGTTGACAGCGCGGGAAAATCCGCCTGGGTAAAGCTGTTCGAAACCGACATGCGGGCGTATTTTATCATCATCAACGGCATTACCATCCTCATATCCGTGTTCATCTACCGGCTCTATGTCTCCAACTTCCTTAAAGGCGTACAGCTTGAAAATTCCAACGCGAACCTTGAAAAGACGGTAGGGGAACGCACAAAGGAACTTGAGGAAAAAACCGTCGCGGCCGAGGCCGCCTCCCAGGCAAAGAGCCGTTTTCTCAGCAGCATGAGCCACGAAATCAGGACCCCGCTCAACGCGATCATCGGCATGGCGCAGGTTGCCCGGAAGGCGGAAACAATGGAAAAGGTCCGCTCGTGCCTGGATGCGATTTCGGCCGCGTCGAACCATCTCTTGGGCATTCTTGGCGAAATACTCGACATGTCAAACATCGAATCGGGAAAGATGAAGATAGAAAACGCCCGTTTTGTTTTTGACAGGGCAATGAACGAGGTGGTAAGCATTGCCGGCGAGCGCTGTTCGGCCAAAGGGCTCGTGTTCAGCCACAATACCGGCGGAATTCCGGGCATTGCCGTTATGGGCGACAAGCTCAGGCTGAAGCAGATCCTTATAAACCTGCTGGGCAACGCGGTAAAATTTACGCCGGAAGACGGCAGCGTCGATTTTACGGTCCGCATAACCGGAGAAACCGCCTCTTTCATTGACGTGTCGTTTGTTGTCACGGACAGCGGAACGGGCATTACGGAAGAACAGCGGCAGAAGCTCTTTTCCGCCTTTGAACAGGGCAGCGTCAACAGCATGAAACACGGCGGAACGGGGCTGGGGCTGGCGATAAGCCGGGGCCTGGCCGAAATGATGGGGGGAGCCATTACCGTACAAAGCGCCCCCGGAAAAGGCTCGGTCTTTACGCTGAGTCTCCGTCTTGAAAAGACGGAGGCCGCGCCGGCAGGGGACGGCCCGGCTGTTCCGAATCTTTCAGGCAGGCACATCCTTTCGGCGGAAGATATCGAAATTAACCGTATGGTTTTGACGGAACTGCTTTCGGAAACCGGCGCCGTTATTGACCAGGCGGCCGACGGCCTTGAGGCGGTTGAAAAATTCGGGGCCTCCCCTGAAGGGTACTACTGTTTCGTGTTCATGGATCTTCTGATGCCGCACATGAACGGCTACGACGCCGCCATGAAAATCCGCGCCATGGACCGCGCGGACGCCGCCTCCGTTCCCATTGTTGCCCTTTCGGCCAACGCGTATCAGGAAGATGTACAGCGGGCGCTTGACGCCGGAATGAACGGCCACCTTACAAAGCCTATAGATTTTGCCGCCCTGATGAAGACGCTTGCCGAAAAGATCAGCTGAAACCCCGCGCGGTGTACAATTCCCGCAGACGCCCGGTATCCGCCCCGAGTTCCGCCTCCAGATAACGTTCAATGCCGCCGAATTTCCCGTCAATGCTCTCAAAGGCGGCGTCAAGGTAACTCCGCTTCACCGTCATAAGGGGCGCGACGCCGGGGTCCTCTTCAATAAAGTCCTGGTATTTTCCCTCAAGGCACACGGCGGAAAGAAGATAATCGCGGTATACCTGTTCGCGTCCGACCCCCAGGGCCGAAAGGAGCAGGGCGGCGGCAAGGCCCGTCCTGTCCTTCCCCGCGCTGCAATGGAACAGGAGCGGGGCGTTCCTGCTGTCGGCAAGAATGGCGAAAAATTCCCTGTACCGGGGACGGGCGTCTTCGGCAAGGCAGCGGTACAGGTCTTCCATGAGCGTTTCTCCCGGAACATCCCCTTCTTTCCGCGAAAGGGCGAGTATGTTCCCGGCGTCTATGGGAAGTTTTGCCCGGAGCTTCACCGTGCTTATGGCGCAGTCCGGGTTTTTTGCCGCCTCTTCCCCGCTCCTGAAATCCACAATGGCCGCGAGGGCCAGTTTTTCAAGCGCGGCTCTGTCCCCCCGCGAGGGAAGCGAGAGTTCCCCCGCCCGGTACAAAAGGCCCCGCCGCACAAAGCGGCCGTCCGCCGCGGCAAAACCGCCCAAATCCCTTACATTTACAAGCCGTTCCAGGGGAAGAACGCCGCCGTTATCATTCATGAAAACTCCGTTTCGCCCTATTCATTCTGAAAAAAAAGCTGTATAACTAGTATAAAATATATGGAATTTAGTGAATTAAACCTACACCCCGATCTGCAGAAGGGCATTGCGGAAGCGAATTACACCGTCTGCATGCCCGTTCAGGAACAGGTGCTTGCCCACGCCTTTGGGGGTCAGGATCTGTACGTCCAGTCGCAGACCGGAACCGGGAAAACCGCCGCGTTTCTCATCGTCATTTTTCAAAGGCTCCTTGCCGAAGATCTGCTCGCGGGGAAAAAGGCCATTATCATGGTTCCCACCCGCGAACTGGCGGTTCAGGTCGAGGAAGAGGCAAAACTCCTGGGAAAGTACCTTCCCTTCAAAACGGGCAGCTTTTACGGCGGCGTCGGCTATACGCAGCAGCAGCAGCTTCTGCGGGACAATGTTCAGATTCTTGTCGGAACCCCCGGTCGCGTCCTGGATCTTAACAAATCGGGCCGCATGAACCTTATGGATATAGCCTTTCTGGTGCTGGACGAGGCGGATCGCATGTTCGATATGGGGTTTTATCCCGATCTGCGGAAACTTATCAGGGTCGTGCCCCCGCCGGACCGCCGCCAGACCATGCTTTTTAGCGCCACCCTCAACGCTTGGGTAAAGAACCTTGCCTGGGAGTACACCAAAACACCCTTCGAAATCGAGATAGAGCCCCAAACCGTCACCGTTGACGAGGTAAAACAGGTGCTTTACCATGTCCCGTCGGTGGACAAGATGAGGCTCCTTTTGGGGCTGCTGGAACGGGAAAAGCCGGAAAGCGCGATCATTTTCTGCAATACCAAGCGTTATACCGAGATCGTGGCCAAGCGCCTTCGCGCCAACGGCTACGAATGCGAATTCATCATCGGGGATCTGCCCCAGACCAAGCGGCTCAAGATTATCGAGGATGTAAAGGCCGGAAAGATCCGTTTTCTTGCCGCCACCGACGTAGCCGCGCGGGGCCTTGATATCGAAGGGCTTTCCATGGTGGTAAACTACGATCTTCCCGTCGAGGCCGAAAACTATGTCCACCGCATAGGCCGTACCGCCAGGGCCGGAAAAACCGGCAAGGCCCTTACCCTTGCGAGCGACCAGGATGTCTACGAGCTTCCCGCCATAGAGCGGTACATAGGCAAGAAGATTCCGGCTGAAATTGTCGGCGGGGATCTGTACGCCGAAGACAAAAGCGCCGGCATGAACATACGCTCCGAAGTGTACGGCGAACGCTTTTCCCGTCCGGGCGAAGGCCGCCGTCCGCGTTCCGGCGGACGGGGATTCAGGCAGGAAAGGGGAGAGGGGGACCGCGGCGGACCGTCCGGGGAAAAATCGCGCGGCGGGGACAGGTACGGCGGGAAAACGCGCGCCGAACACGGCCGTCCGCATCCCGGCAGGGAAGGGCGCGCTCCGGCCGAAAGCCGGGGACCGGCGGAAGGGCGCGCGGCCGGCCGGAAGGACGAAGGCCGCCGGCGGGGAAGCGGGGGCCGCGAAGCCTCCCCGGATCTTGCCCGCCTTTCGGCCGCCGAACGGATGACCTACTACAAGCAGAAATACGGCCAGGGACAGCCCCCTGCGGACGGCCGCGCGGACTCAGGTAAAGGCGGAAAAAAATCCGCCGGAGGCGGGAAGGGCCTTTCACGGGCCAGGGGCGGCCGGGGCGGCCGGAACGAAACAGGCAAAGGCGGAAAGGTCCGGGAACACTCAGGCGTTGCCGCGGGCGCGGCCCCTGACACGCCTTCCCCGAAGGGTAAAAAGGGGCTTTTTGCCCGGATCGCCGGCATATTCGGAAAAAAATGATCCTGTCCCCGGCGCGGGAAACCGGCGGGGTTTTGTGCAAATGGAGTTTTACAGGTGATTACCGTTACCGATCTCACTCTTGGTTTTGGGGAACGAGTCCTCTTCAGGGATGTCAATCTCAAATTTACCCCCGGCAACTGCTACGGCATCATAGGCGCCAACGGCGCGGGAAAATCGACCTTTCTGCGGATACTTTCAGGCGAAACGGAACAGGACAGGGGGGAAGTCTCGGTTGGCTCAGGCCAGCGCGTTGCCGTTCTGCGCCAGGATCACTTTGCTTTTGAGGAATACCTGGTACTGGACACGGTGATCATGGGTTATTCCAGGCTTTACGCCGTGCAAAAGGAGCGGGAGGCGATTTACGCGAAGGAAGATTTTTCCGAAGAAGACGGCATGAAGGCAAGCGAGCTGGAGGCGGATTTTGCCGATCTCGGCGGCTGGGAGGCGGAAGCCCAGGCGGGCCGGCTCCTTTCGGGTCTTGGCCTTGACGAAGAAGATCACGGAAAACAGATGGCTGATCTTGACGAATCGCAGAAGGTCCGCGTCCTTCTTGCCCAGGCGCTCTTCGGAAATCCCGACATACTGCTTCTTGACGAGCCTACCAACGGCCTGGATCTGGAATCAATCTCCTGGCTGGAGGACTTTCTTATCGATTTTCCCAACACAGTGATCGTCGTCTCCCACGACCGCCATTTTCTTAACGCGGTATGTACCCAGATCTGCGACATTGATTACGGCAGGATCACCTCCTATTCGGGCAACTACGATTTCTGGTACCAGATGAGCCAGATGCTCCAGCGGCAGGCGCGGGATCAGCAGAAGAAAAACGAAGACAAGGCCAGGGAACTGCGTGAATTCATACAGCGGTTCGCGTCCAACGCAAGCAAAAGCCGGCAGGCTACCAGCCGGAAAAAAGTGCTGGAAAAGCTCGATCTTGACAATATCCGCGTCACGGGCAGGAAATTCCCCTATGTTGGTTTCAAGCCGGACCGCGAAATAGGCAACAATGTGCTCAGGCTGGAAAAGACGGGTTTTTCTTTTGAGGGGACAAGGCTTCTCAATGATTTTTCTCTTGTGGTAAACCGGGGGGACAAGATTGCCTTTGTGGGAATGGAGCACGCGTCCAAAAGCGCCCTCTTTGACATTATTACCGGCGTAAAAAAACAGGACACGGGAGATTACTACTGGGGGCAGACTACGGCCTTTTCTTACTTTCCCAGGGAAAATTCCTCTTTTTTTGAATCGAAACTTTCCATTACCGACTGGCTCAGGCAGTATTCTCCCGATCAGGACGAAACCTACGTGCGCAGCTTCCTTGGGCGCATGCTTTTTTCCGGGGACGAGGCGCTGAAACCGGTGAACGTCCTTTCGGGCGGGGAAAGGGTGCGGTGCATGCTGGCAAGGATGATGCTCTCGGGCGCCAATGTGCTTGTCCTTGACGAACCCACCAACCACCTGGATCTTGAGGCGATCACCGCGCTGAATGAAGGGCTCATCGCTTTTCCCGGCGTCATCCTCTTCAACTCGCACGATCATGAATTTATCAATTCCATAGCCGGCCGCGTTATCGAGATACTTCCCCAGAACGCGGAAATGCGCGCCGCTGACGGCCGCGCCGCGTCTCCCGGTTATATAGACCGCATGATGCCTTTTGACGATTACCTCCGGGACGAAGCGGTCAAGGCGCAGAGGGCGGAGGCCTATCACCACGCCGAACGGCTGAGGATATAAGGAAGCGGCCGGCAAAACCGTCCTGATTGAAGACCCCGGATTTTGTTGACAAAAACACCCCTCCGCGATAAGATGTGTTTAGATGGAGGCAAATACGAAAATAGCTGTATCTTTATTGCTATTGCCTGTTTTTTTTACAAGTTGCGCAACATCAGAAATATATTTTTCTTCAATAAACGCGGAAAGCCGCATTAAAACACGGCAAATTTTAAATCTGAGGGCCACGGATTATTCAAATGAGCGGGAAAAAGCATATGCAAAAAATTTGATGGAAAACGGTTTTTTGGACAGTAATGCCGGTGAATATGGTTATTATCACGTTGATTTAAAGTGGGATATTGACGACGGTGAGGGATATTTAATAACATTGTCGGTCTTTACGCTTGGAATCCTGCAAGTAATCGGAATCCCGTACGAGATTGATACTTACCGTCTTACCGCGTCTCTGGAAATATTCGATTCAAACGGCAATTTAATAAGGGACTTTAAAAGATCCGGCGAATTCAGGCAGGCGGTCGGATATTATTACGGAAGGGATAATTCCAAAAAAGCGGCTAAAGAATTCGCGAAATTATTCGAGCAAATACAAGAATC
>JAIRXH010000052.1 GCA_031268385.1 Treponema sp.
TTTTAAAAAAAACAACCCCACTACTCTTTTTAAAAAATTTTATTTTACCCGTAACTATTTATTTTAAAAAAAATAAAAACCCCCCCCCCCCCCCCCCCCCCCCCGCTTTATTTTGAAACCGACACGCACTGGAATCAGTTGGGGGCTTTTTACGCGTATGAACAGCTATTCGACAAGATCCGGTCCTGTCTTCCTGGTACCGTGTTCCCCGTTATAAAAAATTATTCAAGAACAACAAGCTACGACACCTGGGGAGATTTGGTACACATAATGGGTCTTGAATCATACGGCCAAAGGACAATCATAGAAATCGAACCGGAAGACCTCTGGGCATCCTATTATTCTTATAAAAAATATGAAGGTGAAGGTGGAGAAAATGGCATTATTACCGAAAGTATTAACCGGAATTTACCGAAAACAATTGTTTTTAGGGATTCTTTCTTTGTAGCGCTGGAACCTTTTATTTCAAGCCTGTTTTCCCATACGGAGTATATGTGGAAATCATTCGAACAGGACGATACGGCTTATATACTGGAAAACAAACCGGACATTATTATATGGGAAGTTGTCGAAAGGTTTTTGGGAAACATTGCCGAATCAGACTGGAACTGAGACGGGCCGCCCAGAGAAGCGCTGATTTATTCGAATGCGAATAAATCAGCGTTGCCCTAACGCGCCAGGATCTTTTCCAGTTCCCCGCGGGGATCTTTTTTGGCGGCCCGGAGGCCGTTCAGCTTCTTCACCGAGGCGATAAACGCGGAGAGGTCCCGGCCCGATCTTTCATACAGGCGGGCAAAATAGTCCTCCTCCGCGTGGTAGAGGCGGTATAGTTCCAGATACGCGTTGTTTACCGGGAGGCCCGAAAAACCCCGGTACTGTTCTCCCTGAAAGCGGTTTTCATACTCCCTGTCAAAACGCTCCATGGCCGAGACGATTATCTCTTCTTTTTTCCGCAGTACCGTTTCCCTTTCCGCACCGCTCCGGTACACCGCATCAAGTTCCGCGGTGAGTTCCCGGATAAAAACAAGAAAAGCGGCGGCGTCCGCTTCGGCATTCCGCATACGGCGGTATTCCCCGGATTCGGCGCCGTAACGGCTTTCCATGTAGAGCCTGGCCCCTTCGCTTCCCACAAATTCCGCCAGCTCCTCGTTAAACTGGACCTGGCCCTTGATAAAGATCGTGGCATGGAGCAACTCGTGGATAACAAGATTCGCAAGCTGTTCGGGAGAATAATCCCTCATATATGAATACAGGGGATCTTCGAACCATCCCAGAGTACTGAAGGCGTCAACACCCCGTATCCATACGTCAAGACCTTTCTTTTCCAGTCTTGCCCTTTCCTTTTTGGCGTCTTCAGGATCGAAAAAACCCTTGTAAGGAACGGAGCCTATCACGGGAAACCACCATTCATGGCGGACAAAAGAATCCTTCGCCGAGGCGGAGACCACCGCGGCAAGGTACGAACGGTCAAAATTCACGTATTTGGTGTAATTTTTGCTTTCCGCAAGTCCCAGATCTTCCATGGCAAAGCGGCGTATATCGTGGATCCGTTCCACAAAAAGCCGGGTTTTCTCCATATCGGAGATCTCCGCTTCGGAAAAGGCATTTCCTTCAAGCAGGCTTTCCAGCGGAACCGCCCGGTTCAGATACCCCAGCATGGTGGCGCCCTGTTTCAGGGTATAACAACCCGAAAAAAGGCCGGATCCGGCAAAAAGAAGTCCCGCCGCGGTTAAAACGGGGAAAAGGCTCCAGGGTACTGTTTGCGTCTCTACCTTTGGCAATTTTCGAATCATTTGCTGCGAGGCTGACACCGGAGAAGTTTTCTGTCAAGAGGTCCAGATGATTTGCGAAGCAAATCAGCCCGAAGTGCCTCAAATTGAAATGTTACCGAAACCGGAGTTTTGGGCCCTTCGGCCCCTCGCGCGGCCTGCCTGAATTCCCACAGCCGCCAAAGTCCACATAGTACGAAGCATACACGCCCTGCCGCAAAACTCCCCAGCCGAAAGCGAAGCACGGCTTTGCTTTCGGCCTTGATCATTGTTTCTTATTTTTCTATACTGGACATATTGATTTATACGGCGATTATACCCGCTGTTTAACATGCTTTCATGAACCTTATATATAGACAGGAGATGTTCCTATGAAACGGACTTATCAACCCAGCAAGGTAAAGCGGAACCGTAAATTCGGGTTTCGCGCCCGGATGAAAACCCGGGGCGGGCGGCTGGTGCTCAAACGCCGCAGAGCCAAGGGCCGTCTTAAGCTGACGGTTTCCGACGAGAAGAAGCCTTATTAGTGAAGGAATCGCCGGGTCCGGTGGATTACCGGTTCAGGCGGATAGAGCGTTTACGGGGGAAAAAAGAGATAGAAAAGGTTTTCCGGGACGGCAGGCGTTTTGGTTTCGCCGGAGTGAAACTTTTTGTATTGGGTAATGGTTTTGAATACAACCGTATCTGTTTTACTTTTCCCCGAAAATACGGGAACGCGGTGGAGCGGAACCGGGCGCGACGGCTGAGCCGGGAGACATACCGGCTGCTGCGGCCCCGTTTAAAGGGTGGTTTTGATCTGGTTTTGCTGGTTTATCCGCCACGAAAGGACGAAACCTTTCCACCCCGGAAGGAACAGCTTGCCGTTCTGTTTACCAAAGCCGGACTTTTTATGGAAACCAAAAAGTGAGAAAATTAGCCCTCATTGCGATACGTTTTTATCAAAAGGCCGTGTCCCCGTATTTTCCTTCCTGCTGCCGGTATTACCCTTCCTGTTCGGCGTATACTTATGAGGCGGTGGAAAAATACGGACTTTTCCTGGGTTTGTACTTTGGCGCAAGGCGGATTCTCCGCTGCCATCCTTTTCACCCAGGCGGCTATGATCCGCTAAAATAGGAGTTTTATGGAAAAGAATACGATCCTGGCGATTGTACTTTCAGTCGTCGTAGTATTGGGTTTTTATTTTGTTCAGGGGATCTTCTTCCCCCCCAAACCCTCCCTTCCGGCGAACGGGTCCGTCCCAGTGGGCGCCTCCGCGCCGGGCACGGGAAACGCCGCGGCGGTAGTTCCCGCGGACGGCGCTTCCGCGCCGGGATCCGCCGCCATTGGACCCGCCGGGTCCGGGGCCGCCGGTCCTTCCGTTGAAGCCGGTGAATTGAATGATCCCGCCGGAGAAACCGGGCCCCTGGCGGAAAGCGCCCCGGTATCGGAACAGCGCGTTGTCATCAACACGGAGATCCTTACGGTAACGCTTTCCAGCGCCGGCGGGGACATTGTCTCCTGGAAACTCAAGGAACACGACGACAAGGGAGAGCCGGTGGAAATGATCCTCTCGGGCGGTACGGAGGCTCACGCCTTTTCCGTAGCCTTTGGAGATCAGAACGCCCCGCCGGTAGACGCCCTTTTTCATGTTCGGCGGCTTTCCGATTATTCGGTAGAATTTTACCGTAACTTCACCCTTTTTCCGGGGGGTCCTTCACCGGGCCGTTTTACGCTGACCAAGCGCTACGATTTCAAGCCCGATGAATTTATGTTCGAACTGACTGTCCTGCTTGACGGCGGCTATTCGGTTCCGGGCTTTGATTTCACGACGGAAAATTCAGGGAACGTTTCCCATGCCGCCTACACGCTGATCACAGGTCCCCAGATAGGCCCTTCTTTTGAAAAACTCGATCAGCGCTACGAATACCGCCAGTACATCACCTATACCAACGGCAAACGGCGGCTCGAAAAGATAAACGACGAGCGCCCCAACATCATCAATTCCCGCCCGAACTGGGCGGCCATAGCGGGGAAGTACTTCACCCTTATCGCCATTCCGTATCCGGCGCAGTACGACATGGTATTTTCCGCCAGACCGGAACCGGGACTTGTCGCGGCATCGCGCCTGTATATCATACGGCCGCCCCTTTCCACATCCCGGGCGGAAGATACCTACCGTTTCTACATCGGCCCCAAAAACCAGGAAAGTCTTGCCATTTACAACAACGGAAAGAACGGCTTCAATCTTCAGAACACGCAGCTTATTGAGGCGGCGAACACCAGGGGGTTTCTAAGTCCGCTGGAAAGGGTTCTTAAATGGCTGCTGCTCATTTTCTACCGCATAGTTCCGAATTACGGAGTAGCGATTATCCTTCTTACCCTCTTTGTAAAAGTGATCTTCTTTCCCCTTACCAAAAAGAGCTCCGAATCCACCCTTCGCATGCAGGCCATTTCCCCCAAGATCAAGGAACTGCAGGCAAAATACAAAGATAATCCCCAGAAGATGAACACCGAAATGGCGGAACTCTACAAGAAGGAAGGGTACAACCCGGTTTCAGGCTGCCTTCCCATGCTGCTGCAGATCCCCATCTTCTTTGCCATGTACAATCTCTTCAACAACCACTTTGATCTCCGGGGGGCCATGTTCATTCCACAATGGATTCCCGATCTTTCCCTTCCCGAATCGGTGTATCACTTTTCCGATTTCAGGCTGCCCATTCTGGGCTGGACCGACATTCGGCTTCTGCCCTTTATCTACGTGGGTTCCCAGCTCCTGTACGGAAAAGTAACCCAGACGCCGGATCAGCAGAACAACACGCAGATGAAGCTGATGCTTTACGCTATGCCGCTCATTTTCTTCTTTATCCTGTACGATGTGCCTTCGGGGCTGCTCATCTACTGGATTTTTTCCAATATTTTGACTCTGGTCCAGCAGCTGGCAATTAACAAATACCTGGCGCCAAAACGGGCGGCACAGGCGGCGGCCGCGAGAGAACCGGTCATTGCCCCGAGAAAAAGAAAAAAGAAATAGGAGGCTGCAATGGTATACGAATTTGAAGGCCGTACCGAAAAGGAAGCGATTGATCGGGCGGCGGAAGAACTGGGACTTGAAAAAAATGATTTTGACGTTGAGATTATGGAAACCCAGCGCCAGGGCTTGTTTAAAAAGGGTTATGTGAAAATACAGGTCCATACCGACAGGCCGGTAACGCGGACGGAAACCGGGCCCGATCCGGTGCGAAGATCATCCGAAGGCCGCCGTTCCCCGGCGGAAACGAACGGTGAAGAAGAGCCGTCCGCGGGCAGGCAGACGGTTTTTGGCAATCCCGGCGCGGAGAACGAATTTGAAAAAAAGATGGTGGATTTTCTTGAGGGGCTTATTAGCCGTATGGGATACGGCGGCAAGGCATCGGTGCTTTTCAGGGAAGACCGCAAGATCGGGTTTAAAATAGACTCGGAACATTCTTCCATCCTCATCGGGAAGAAGGGCAAGAATCTTGACGCCCTCCAGCTTCTCGCCAATATTTACGCAGGGCGGCTGGGCCGGGAAGATACCCGCATCATTCTTGACAGCGAAAATTACCGTATACGCCGGGAAGAATCCCTGGTGCGTCTTGCCTATACCGTCGCTGACCGCGTCCGGGAAAACCGCGCTTCCATTCTTCTTGAACCCATGAATCCCTTTGACCGCCGTCTTATTCATACCACATTGAACGACATTGCCGATGTGGAAACAAAGAGTGAAGGCGAAGGGCTCTACAAACAGGTCAGGGTGTATTACCGCGGAAGCATGAGGTAAACGCTCCATGAATATCAAAACATGTATTCTGATCGTTTCACTGTTCATTCCGGCTGTTTTTCCCGTGTTTTCCGCTTCGCTGGAAGAACTCGCGGGGCCGGAGCGGGCCCTGGTTCTGCGGAGCGGGGAACTCATTTCACAGGTTCAGTTGAAGAACCCCCGGCCCGCGCTGCTCCCCAATCATGCGGCGGTACGCGCTCTGACAGGCGAAATAGAACGGAGCCTCAATCCGGGCATCATCGTCGAGACGCTTTCCCTGTATAAAAAATCCGGCGGAACAAACGCCGGCGGTGCGGTTTCCGGTTCCTGGACCGGGGAGGAACGCCGGGACCTCTACAACGAGGCGCTGACCATTTCAAGCCTTGCCGGAATACAGTACTACTCGGCGACCCGCAAAACAATGAGAACCTTTTACGAGACATCGGTGGTAATAAACAACCCCGAGGCAAAACAGCCGCTGCCCGATCCGGCCTACGCCGTGCCGCCCGAAAACATTGTCATCTACGCAAGGCAGAAGGATCTTACCTTTGGGGACAACATATACCGCTATGAATACCGGACGGGTACGGATTTTCTCATCTTTACCCAGGAAAATCTTACCGCGATGAACATAGGCATCATAAACGCGGTAGGAAAGAACCGCCTCCGGTCCGTTGTAGCGGTACTGGATGCCGGAGACAGTCTTCTTGTTTACGCCGCTTCCATGGCCAAGGCGTCGGCCTTTCCCGGTCTGGGTGAACGCATCGGCAATTCTTTTACCAACCGTACCAAAGCCATTCTCCAGTGGTTTACCGACAAGGCCGACAAAGTCTTCGGGTAAGGAAGCGCCGCTTTAATCCTCCCGGCCCTCGGGGTATAAAACAATACTCGCCGGCCCGTTCGAAAGAAGCAATCTCGACAATTCCTGAATTTCCGGGGGACGCACCCTGCGGAAAAGTTCCGGCCGTTTGTCGAGGCGCGAAAGCGGCGTTTTGAAAATCACCGAGGAATTGGCGTAACTTTGGGCTATATAGGCGTTGTTCTGCACCGATGCCTCCCATGTTTTCCGCATGGCCTCGACAGATTTGTCAAAGGTACCAGGGTCCACGGACTGCGAAGCGGTGTGTTCAAGCAGCGCCGTCACTGCGGCGGAAAGCTCTTCGGCCCTGCGGGGATCGCAGGCAAAGTAAACCCCCATGGACAATTCAGTCGCGGGCCCCGGAGACACCGCGGCATTTACGGAAATCGCGTAGACACCGCCGAGTTTTTCCCGTATTTCCTCAGTCATTCTGATATCGAGATATTCGGTTAAAATCTGGGCGGTAACGCTCTTTTCTTCCGACCAGGGGACGCCTTTAAACCAGCCCAGATAGACAAGGCTTCTGTCTTCCTTTCCCCTGTAAATCTTCCGCCCGGTTTTTCCCGGCCGGACAACCTGGGGATCTTTCCACTCGTTGAAGACTTCGCCGCGGGGAATAGAGGCAATGTACGTTTCGGCGCAGCGGCGCATCGTTTCCATATCAAGATTCCCCACAAAGACAAAGGTATAGTCCGCGGGATTAAGGGTACGGCGTAGAAAGGCAAGGGCCTTTTCCGGGTCCACCTGGGAAAGATCGGCAAGCTCAAGCGGCTTGTACCAGAGATTGTTTCCCCGTATAGTCCTTGTAACCTCATCGGAGAACATCGTATTGGGATCTTCATTCCGCAGGGCCAGCGTAGTCCGGTACTGATCCATCATCGCGGCAACAACACTCCGGTCTATACGCGGCTGGGTAAGGCTCAAATAGAGCATTTCAAAAAGAGTCCTGATATCCCCGGAAACGGCGGAACCTTCAAAGCCCCTTATAAAGTCGGAAACCCAGAAAGAAAAGGATACCTGTTTACCGGCGAGTTTTTTTATCAGTTCAGGCCGGGAATAGGAACCGAGTCCCGATGTTTCGGCCATTTCGGCGGCAAGCCGGGCGGAGCTAAAGTCCTCCGGTCCGGTACTGGTCAGACCGCCCCGGGCCATGGCGTAGAAGGCAATTTCATTGTTCCGGTTCCGAGTCTCCTTGAAAATAACCTTCGCTCCGTTTTCAAGAGTCAGAATGACCGCGCCGGTTTCACCGTCCGTCGTTTCGGCCGTTATTTTCCCCGGTTGAGGCTCTTCGTTCAGGAGTTCGCCTTCTATCTGCGCAGCCGTTGGAGGCTCTATTTTCATGCGGGCGCCCGCCCGCACCATGTCCCGAATCTCCCTGTCCGAAGGAAGATGCTCCGCCTCGGCTTCCGGCGCGAAAATAAAGACGCGGAGATCGCCGGGCTCAAAGTAATCCCTCACGGCGGCAAGAATGTCGGCGGCGCCTATGCCGGGAAGCAGTTCGCGCACTGCGTAAAGTTCCCATTCGGGATCGGGGCGGACCTCTCCCGAAATGAAATGATCGGTAAAAAACGAAACATAACGGCCCGATTCCTGCCTGTCCTTTTCGGAAACCAGCCGTTCAAGATCGGAAAGAAGGGCCCCTTTGGCAACGGCGATTTCCGCTTCGGTAAAACCGTAGCGGATCATCGTTTCTTTTTCTTTCAACAGCTCCGTCAGGGCCGCTCCCGCGCTCCCGGTCTTCGCCTGGGCCGCAAGGACATAATAACGGGACGATTTCCCGTATCTGAGGCTTACCGGCCCTGCGCCGATATAGGGCGCGTCCGGATTGAGGCTCCCCTCCTCAAAACGAAGGGAAAGCATGCCGTCCACAAGAACGTCGATCAGCGATTCACGGTAATCGGCAAGATCGGCCTTTACGGGTTTGGGAGAACGCTTGTAGTAGAGGTATATGCTGGTGGATGTCAGTTCCCCTTCGGTATATATCACGGCCGATATGTTCCCCTTTTGGGGCGGGGGAAGATCGTACTCGGGACGGGCAAGGGGCGTCTCCGGTTTGGAAATAAGGAAGCGGGAAGCGAGCGACGCTTCCAGCGCCGCTCCGTCAAAATCGCCCACCAGAATGACGGCCATATTGTCGGCCCGGTACCAGCGTTTATAAAAGTTTTCCAGCCGTTCCGCGGGAGCGTTCTCTATGATTTCGGGCAGGCCTATAGGATAGCGGCCGGCATAGGGAGAACCTTCAAAAATTACCGGAAACAGTTTCCGTGTCAGCCGGTCCATGGAGCCGAGCCGGGAACGATATTCCTCCATAATGACGGCCCGTTCATCGTCCACATCCTTGGGGGCAAAGGTAATAGCCCGGGTCCAGTCATCAAGCACCGCCAGGGCCCGTTCCGGTATGGTTTTTACACCGTCAGGACCCGTTTCCACCGGCACTTCTATGCCGAAAACCGTCTCATCGTAGGTGGTATAGGCGTTTACCTCGGGGCCAAAGCGCATCCCCAGAGATCGGAGGTAATTGATCAGTTCCGCCTCGGGAAAACGAACGGTGCCATTAAAGGCCATGTGCTCGGTAAAATGGGCCAATCCCTGTTCGTCATCGGTTTCCAGCACCGACCCGGTATGCACCGCGAGGGTAAGATACGCCCGGTCTTTGGGCATGGAATTTTCCAGAATATAGTAGCTGAGACCCGACGGGAGTTTTCCCCGGCGGACTTCTTCCATAAAAGGAACCGGATCGGAGGATTCTCCAAGGTTTCCATACGCCGCCCGGCCGGTTTTGGCGGTGGCGCAGGCCGAAAAAAGCAGAGAGACGGCCATAAAAACCGGAAAGGCCGCACGAAAACCATACTTTTGAAATACATGCATACGTTTCATAAATTCATTATAGTTTATGATATATGTAGAATAAAGAGCTTGTGGTATGATAGAATTGAAATCTAAGAAAGCACTGATTTATTCGAATGCGAATAAATCAGTGCTACTTTAAGGAAGGTTGCAGCATGAGGTTATTAACCAGATCGGATTTTGATGGCCTGGCGTGCGGGGCTCTGCTTTTATATTTGGGGCTTATTGACGAATGGAAATTTGTTCACCCCAAGGATATTCAGGATGGCAAGGTTGAGGCAACCGATAACGACATTCTGGCCAATATTCCCTACATCAAGGGATGCAGGCTCTGGTTTGATCATCATTCCAGTGAAACTGAACGGCTGGGAAAAAACGCCTATTTTGAAGGCGTTTCCCGCAGGGCGCCAAGCTGCGCCAGAGTTGTCTATGAATTTTACGGCGGAGATGAAAAATTGGGCCGTTTTGCCGAGATGATACGATATGTGGACAAGGTCGATTCAGGAGATCTTTCCACCGGGGAAATAATCAATCCCCGGGGCTGGGTTCTTTTGGGCTTTATCATGGATCCGCGTACCGGCCTTGGCCGTTTCCGGAATTTCACCATCAGCAATTACGACTTGATGAAAGAGCTTGCCAAGGCATGCAGCGAAAAAACCATTGAGGACATACTGGCCATGAACGATGTCAAGGAGCGGCTTGATGTCTATTTTGAACAGACTGAACTTTTCCGTGAAATGATCCTCAAATACGCAAAGATCGAAGGCAACGCCCTGCTGGTGGATCTGCGCGGCGTAGAGAAGATCTACGCCGGAAACCGGTTCTTCATCTACACGCTTTACCCGGAACAGAACATCTCCATCTGGGTCATAGACGGCAAGAACAAGGTCAATGTCGCCATAACGGTGGGCTACAGCGTTATCAACCGCAGCGCCACAGCCAATGTGGGCAGCATTCTCCTTCGATACGGCGGAGGCGGTCACCATCAGGTAGGCACCTGCCAGGTGTCTTACGGGGACGCCGACCGGATAATCGGCGAAATACTTGAGCAGGTGCGTTAGAGCAGCGCTGATTAACCTGTA
>JAIRXH010000077.1 GCA_031268385.1 Treponema sp.
GAGGTAAGGGGCTTTATTTCCGGCATGGCTTTCCTCCGGTCTTCGATTTTAGCGCGGCTGCCGCCGTTCGTCCACCGGGCGCGGCGGGCCGCTATCCGGCAAGAAGGTGTTCGGCCAGCATCTTTACCCCTATGGTTACAAGGATAACGCCGCCGGCTGTTTCCGCCCATTTTTCGAACAGAAAGCCGACGCGCCGCCCGAAGGCAAAACCGGCAAGGCAGACGAAAAAGGTGATGATCCCGATAAGGGCGGCCCTTCCCCAGATGCCGCTCTGCATGATGCTGAAGGAAACGCCCACCGCGAGCGCGTCTATGCTGGTGGCAAGAGAGAGTGCGAGCAGGGCGGCGGGACTTCTTATGTCCGCGGTGTTTTTCTCTTCACGGGCATATCCGCCGGGCGCGTCTTTTCCGCCGCCGTTTTCCGTTTTTTCCCTGCCCTTGTGCGCCTCGAAGATCATCTTTCCGCCCGTGAAGGCAAGGAGAAGGAAGGCGATCCAGTGGTCAAAGGCGCTGATGTACCGCGTAAAGGCGCCGCCCAAAAACCAGCCTGAGACCGGCATAATAAACTGGAAGACGCCGAAGGAGAAACTTGCCCGTATCGCGTGAAAAGGCTTCAGGTCCCGTATAGAGATGCCGGAGCTGACCGATACGGCAAAGGCGTCCATGGAAAGGGCAAGCCCTATAAGGAAAATTTCCAGCATTGGTTCAGCGGGAAGCGTGCGCCGCGTGCAGGATTTTGACCAGATACAGATCCATGAGCACCGGCTCAAGACCCGCTCCGCCCCGGCGGGCAAGAATGTCGTATTCGGCGGTAAGCGCGAGGCACAGGTCAACGGCCGCCCCGCCGTAGCGTTTTGCCGCCTCGGCGTAGTCGGCGCGGGCCTTCGGCGCCGCCAGTCCCATTTTGCGGAAATCCGCGTCGCCGGCGCCGCCGGCTCCGGTCAGGGCAAGGTAGTCCCGAAGTTTGCGGAAACACCAGGCGAGGCCCGCGAGGATGGCGGGGGGGCTTTCCTTCGCCGCGAGAAGAGTATGAAGCGATTCAAGGCTCCGTGAGAGGTCTCCCCGCGCTATGCGCGAAAAAAGAATGAACGCCGATTCCTCCCTTGTATGTGAAAGCCATTCTTCGGCCATTGCCGCGTTAAGGGTGTTATCCGGCTGTTTTGTCATGAAAAGGCAGATCCTCGAACATTCACGCCGCAGGGCGGCGGTGTTGTTTTCCACCATTTCAAGAATGGTCGCCGCCGCCTCTTCTTCCACGCGGTATCCGTTCCGGTGGAAAAAAGAATGTATCCATTCGGTCTTTTCGTTTTCAAACAGTTCCCAGAAGATCTGTTTGCCCCGTCCCGCGGCGTCTTCAAGGGACTTTGCAAGCCGCGTCTCCCCGGAGATGAGCACCGCGGCGGTAAGGGGGGGGAGGGACGCGAGGACGGGCGCGAGGATTTCCGCCTCGTTTTTTTTAAAGGCATCGGCGTTTTTTATGAAGAAGAGCCTCTTTTCGGCAAAAAGCGAACCGTTGCGAAGGATATCGCATATTTCGGACGCGGGGGTTTCTCCCGCGTAATAAAGGAATTCTTCCACCAGGGACGGGGGCGCTTCTTTCGCGAGTTTTTCACGAAGCTCCCCGACGGCGTCTTCCTTTCTGCCCAGTTCCGGCCCCAGAAAAAGATGACAGCCCCACGGAACGGCCTTTACCATCAATAAGACCTGATGATAAGGGCGAGCCTTCCCAGGACCCGCACATTCTGGCTGTAGATGGGCATGTATGCGGGATTTTCAGGTTGAAGCCGTATCCGGTTGCTTTCCCTGAAAAACCGTTTCAGCGTTATCGCCTCGTTCACCACAGCCACGACAATTTCCCCGTTGTCGGGGCTTTCCAGCTTTTCGACAATCGCCAGGTCTCCGTCCATGACGCCCGCGCCGGACATGGAATCTCCCCGTACATTGACCATAAAAAGATTCTGTTTTCTTTTCAACATGGACCGGGACAGGGAGATATACCCGTTCCAGTTGTCCTCCGTCAGAACGGGCTGGCCCGCGGGCACGTTTCCCAGAATCGGAATCTGTACGAATTCTTCTATTTTTTCATCTTCGCCGCCCCGGACCAGTTCCATGGTTCTCGAACGCCTGTCGGCCTGTTTGACGCGGCCCTTCTTCTTCAGGGCCGAAACATGATCATGCGCCGCCTTTACCGATACTGAAAAATAATCCGCTATTTCCCGTATGGTCGGGGGATAGGCGTGGACTCCCGAGTACTCCGCGATGAACGACAACACTTCAATTTGACGCCGTGTAAGTTCTTTCATCGTTCTTCCCTTTCGCCGTGGCCTGCGCCGTCTGCGGCTATTTTGTATTTTTTGAGTTTGGCGTGAAGGTTGCTCGGATAGACGCCGATTGCCTCAGCCGTTCTGGATATTATACCATTGTTCCTGGAAAGTTGGAACTCCAGATAGTATTTTTCGAAAGATTCCCGCGCGCCGGTCAAATTCATGTCCATGATCCCCCTCGGAAGGGCGGGGTCTTTCTCTTCCGGTTTCCGCGCTTCCGCGCTTCCGCCAAAGGCTTCGGGGTTTTTGCGGAGCAGATCCCTGGCCCTTTCGGCGCCGAAGGTATCGCCGTTCCGGTACATGACGGATATCCGTTCCGCCAGGTTGCGCAGTTCCCGCACGTTGCCCGGCCAGGGATGGGCTTCCAGCAGCCGCACGGCTCCCTCTTCGAGCGCCAGTTCCGGAAGTCCCAGGTTCTTGAGGAAGTGGCTGAGGAGGAGGAGGATGTCGTCCGGCCGCTCGCGGAGGGGGGGAATGCGTATGGGGATTACATTAAGGCGGAAAAAAAGATCCTCACGGAAACGGCCCGCGCCGCATTCGGCGGCAAGATCCTTGTTGGAAGCCGCCAGAATGCGCACGTCGGTATGTATGGTTTTTTCCCCGCCCACCCGTTCTATCTTTTGTTCCTGTATGGCCCGCAGCACCTTGGCCTGCGCGGAAAGGGACATGTCGCCTATCTCGTCAAGGAACAATGTCCCGCCCGCGGCCTGTTCAAAACGGCCCTTTCTGGAAGAGGCCGCTCCGGTAAAGGCTCCCTTTTCATGGCCGAAGAGTTCGCTTTCTATGAGGGTTTCGGGAATGGCGGCGCAGTTTACTTCCACAAACGCCTTTCCCGCGCGGGCAGATCCGTTATGGACGGCCCTTGCGACAAGTTCCTTGCCTGAGCCGTTTTCCCCGGTAATGAGGATGCGGGCGTCGCTGGCGGCCGCCTGTCTGATAAGGGCGCGGACCGCTTCTATTGCATCGCTTGTGCCTATTATCTCTTCCGAAAAGTGGAAGTTTTTTTTAAGATCCCGGTTTTCTTCGCGCAGGCTGTGCATGGCAAGGGCGTTACGGCATACCGTCAGTACCTTGTCAAGGGAAAGGGGCTTTTCCAGAAAATCGAACGCTCCAAGTTTTACCGCCCGCACCGCCATGTCCACGTTGGCGTGGCCTGAAATCATTGCCACTTCAACGCCCGGCCATTCCGCCCGTATTTTTTCAAGGGCCTCCATGCCGCCGAGCCGGGGGAGCAGAACATCAAGAAAAACAAGGCTGACCGGTTCCGCCGCCAGGACTTCAAGACCCATGAGGGCATCTTCCGATGTATGAACCCGGTATCCCTCGTCTTCCAGAATGGAAGCAAGCGTACGGCGTATTCCAGGCTCGTCATCTATAATCAGAATGCCGGTCATTGTTCCGAATCGGTTCCTCCGCCTTCTTCAATGGGAAGATCAATGAAAAAAGTAGTGCCCGTTCCCTCCCTGGAATCAAACCAGATGGCCCCGCCATGATCGCCGATAATCCGCTCTACAATGGGAAGTCCCAGTCCTGTTCCGGATTCCTTGGTGGTGTAGTACGGCGTGAAGACAAGGGGACCTTCTTCCGCCGAAATCCCCTTGCCCGTGTCTTTAACGCTTAATCTACAGTACCGCGTCTCGTGTTTTTTGACAAGGTCGGTACGCAGTTCAATGGACCCCTCGCCGTTCATGGCGTCTATGGCATTGATAACAAGGTTGGTCAGTACCTGGGAAACACGGTGTTGATCCATCTTCACAAGGATGCCGCCGTCCATGTATTCCGTATCAAAACGCACCCCCGGATAGGATACGGTGTAGGGGGCCGTAATCGCCTCCGCCGCTTCCCTGAGGCGGGTCCAGGATCCGGAAGGCTCCATCGGTTTGGAAAGGGTGCGGAATTCGGTCAACAGGGTGGAAAGCCCTTCGGTTTCCTGGATGATGGCCAGCATGGAGCTTTCGAGGATTTCGCCGGTACGCCCTGGATCGTCTCTCCAGCGGCGCAGAACCCGTTCGGCCGACAGCTTGATGGGGGTAAGGGGATTCTTGATCTCGTGGGCAAGCTGCTGGGCCATATTCTGCCAGATGGTAATTTTTTCCGCCTTGAAAAGGGCTTCCCTTGATTTTTTCAGATCCTGCACCATGGAGTTGAAGGAACGGATGAGGAGCCCCAGTTCGTCTCCCCGGCGGGCGAGTATCTGTATGGAAAAATCACCCTCCGCCACGCGCCGCGTCGCCTCGGTCAGTTCCACGATGGGGGCGGTAACCCGCCGCGTAAACGAAATCGCGATGATGATGGTCATGAGGAGGCTGGGGAAGAAGAATACCCCGTAAAAGAAGATCATGAACCTGCGGTAATTGACTCTGAGGGAATCGATGATCTCGAAGTGGACCTTTTCGTTCTGTATGGCTTCCATGCCCCGGTCAAAGTCTTCCCCCAGGCTGTAACTGATGACACGAACGGTATCAGTGTCCCGGATCGCGTAGCGTATAAGGCCGCGGTCCCGGGGCAGTTCTCTGGGGACAAAGCCGCTGTAAAGGAGGGGCGGGGCCGCGAGCCGTCCCGATTCCTCCCCCGCGAAGGCGCGGCTCCTCCAGGCGCCGTCTTCATCTTCCCTGAATTCCTCCGCCGCCGCTATGCCGGGCGGGAGGGGCGGGACGCCGGCGGGCCTTTCCTCTCCGGTTGCGGCGGGCGCGGTTTCGTCCGGCGCAAGGTACGGGGAAAAGTCGGCGCCGCGGATTATCGTTTCAAAGCGTTCGCTGTGGAGGGAATAATTTTCCACCGCAAAACTTTCCGCGGCGCCCATGGCGGCCCCTGAGTCTATGGACCGCCAGAACCGGATCATCTCCCCTACCCCCAGATTTGTGACGAGAGTCACAGGCGCCGCGGCGAATACGACAACAGTGATAAAGTACGCGAGCAGCCGCGCCTTGAATTTGCTTCCCGTTCTTTGGGTAACAAGATCCCGGACAAGGCTTGCTACGGAAACGGCGAGAAATACAAGGAGAACGGCGGGAATGGTGAAAAAGACGACAAGGTTAAGGGGGCTGGGTATGCTGCCGTCGCGGAGTGTTTCGGAAAAAAAGGACCGTGAAAAAAACACGGTCAGGATACAAAGGAGAAAGTAGATCAGCACCAGGCCCCGCACGCTGATCACCGACTGCTTCGGATGGCTGACCGTTTTCATGATTGTGCCGCCGCCGGCCGCGCCGGACAGGGACTATTCTTCTTCAAACTTCGATTCAAAAAGCCGCGCCAGCGTTTCAACCGCTTCTTCCTCATCTTCCCCCCCGGCGATGATTTTGATTTCCGTTCCGTAACCTGCCGCCAGGGTAATGATTCCCATGATGGATTTCGCGTTGATCCTGTCTTCATCTCTTTCAAAAAAAATATCGCACGTGAAATTTTTTGTTGCCTGAACCAGCATGGCCGCGGGACGCGCGTGAATACCGGCCCGGTTTGAAATGGTAATGATCTTTTCCGTCATTCCGTTTTCCCCTAGATGGTATCTTCGCTGCCGAAATAAACGGAACGGGCAGCGTCGCTCTCTATCCATTTAAGAATGTTCTGGTTAAATTCCCTGGCCGCGTTGTACCCCATGGTTTTGAGCCGTTCGTTCATGGCGGCGACTTCTATGATGATGGGAATGTTCCGGCCGGGTTTTACCGGGATCTCTATTTTGGGAATGCTGACCCCCAAAAGTTCCATGTACGTTTCCTCGGTTCCCAGCCTGTCGTAACTTCTTTTGGAGTCCCACTCTTCCAGCATCACCACCATCTGTATGCGCTTGCTGTCCCGTATCGCCCCAACGCCGAAGAGGTGGGTAATGTTGATGATCCCCAGCCCCCGTATTTCCATGTGATGTCCGATGATCTTGTTCGCCCCGGCACCTATGAGCATGTTGCCCACGCAGCGTATCTCCACCACGTCGTCCGCCACCAGCCGGTGTCCCCGTTCTATAAGTTCGAGGGCGGTTTCACTTTTTCCCACCCCCGAATCGCCCAGAAGCAGAATGCCGATGCCGGACACTTCCACCAGTACCCCGTGTATGCTCTGCCTTGGGGAGAAGATCTCCGAAAGGACGCGCATGAGGCGGGCGCTGAATTCCGACGTGGAAAGATCGGTCTGAAGTATGGGACACTGGGCGCCTTCGGCGGCTTCAAAAAAAGCCTCGCCGGGCGACAGGTTATGGGTAAAAATACAGCAGGGGATAAGATAGGTGAACATTTTTTCAATGACGCCGGTTTTTCCTTCAGTCAGAATCTGCTGCAGATAGGCCGCTTCCCCCCGGCCAAAGAGCTGGATGCGCTGGTGGGCAAAGGAGTCGTAAAAACCCGAAAGGGCAAGGCCGGGCCTGTTAACCTCGGGGGTGTTGATTTCCCGCGTAAGCCCCTTCCGTCCTCCTATGCAGTGCAGGTTAAGGGAATTGTGCTCCTTGAGATCTATATCGATAAGATCAAGGACGGTTAAACGCCTGTCCGACATAGTATCATCATAGAAGAAGGAGCGCCTCTTTGCAAG
>JAIRXH010000022.1 GCA_031268385.1 Treponema sp.
GGTACGGTCTCGGGGTCCAATACGGCCGAAAGTGTTCGCGGCACGTCGAATATATCGACCGCGTCGACCCGCGCGAGCGACGCCGCGGAAGATTTCGACTGGGCCGAATAGTTCCGCGCGCCGGACACGTACAAAAGGAAGAATCACCACAAACCTCACCAACAGCACGAACTTTCTGTTCGATAGTGATGATTTTTCCTCATGTTCGCGTGGTTCATGGTGATTTTTTTCTTCAGGAAATGACGCTTCCCGGACCGTTTCCCTATTTTTCCGTCAGGTTGTCCACCCCGTTGTCCCACTCTTCGCCGGAAGGGGGCGTGCGGACGAATCGTTCACAGCGGGCGGCGTAGAGCGCGGCCGTTTCGTCGTGTTCATCCTCGCCGGATACCGTTTCAAAGAGCTTGCGGGCCTGGGCGAAATTCCGCCTGTCGTAGGCGTCAACAGCCTCTTCCCATATTTCAATCCGCCGCAGAAGTTCAGGCGGGGTTTCTTCCCGCAGATCGAAGAGTTCGTAGATCCGCAGGGGAGTGTCAATCCCCACCACGCGCACCCTGCTCAGGGGACGCAGGGCAAATTCGCCGCCCAGCCGGGCCCGCGTATATTCGCTTATGAGTATGCCGCCGGTACGGTATTGCTTGTTTATCCCCTCAAGCCGGGCCGCGAGATTCACCGCGTTTCCCGTGATCGTGTAGTCCATCTTGCTGGGGGTTCCCATGTTGCCCACGACCATGTCTCCCGTGTTAATCCCGAAGCGGGTGTACAGCGGCCTGTCCGCCCGGATAATTCCCTTTTCCACAAGTCCGGCAAGAGGAGCGCCGAAGGCCCCCGCCGGGTCCATGATCTCTTCCCGCAGGGACGCCTCGCGCTTTTTCATTTGCACCGCGCCGCGGCAGGCCAGAACGGCGTGCCTGTCCGTCCAGAGGGGAGCCCCGAAGAAGGCGACAATGGCGTCTCCCTCGTATTTGTCAATGGTTCCCTGATTTGCCAGTACAATGTCGCTCATTTCGGTAAGGTAAAGGTTGAGAAGGTTGACCAGTATTCTCGGTCCTTCCCCGCCGTACTGGTTTTGCAGGGCTTCGGAGATCGACGAAAAGCGCTGAATGTCCGTAAAAATGGCGGTCATGTCCCTCTTTTCGCCGCCCAGAGTAAGTTTGGAAGGATCCGCGATGATCTGCTCGATTACCGACGGGGCAAGATAGCGGGAAAAGGCGGAACGGAGGAACGATTTTTCCCGGAGCGTCGAAAAGAAGCTGAGGCCCGTAAGGCTTAAAAAGCTCACGGCCACCGACGCGAAGGGAACCACCGCCCCCGCGTACCGTTTGGTAACGACAAAGAAAGCCAGAAACAGGAGCGCGGTTACGACCATGGCAAGAAGCCCCGCCGGTATCGACTTGTTGATGTCAAGGCGTTTGATGATAAAGGCCGTGCCCAGCGACAGAAGAAGGGCCGTGACAAAGGATACCCACCGGGGCGTATCGCCAAGGAATTCCCCCGAAAGGATCTGGTTGACGATAACCGCGTAAAGCCCCACATTGGGGTAGCGTTCCTGAAAGGTGGTAAGGCCCAGATCCACCCCGGATGTGGCGGTCATACCCACAATGCACAGCGCGTCCTTTACCGCTGCCGAAACCCTGGCGCGGAGTTCTTTCATGCGCCTTGACTGATCCCCCGAAACGCGGAACATTTCAACAATAAAGTCGCGGGTTTCTTCGTCGTCTACCGCGGCCAGGATCGCCTCCTCGGTGTTTCCGTCAAGAAAGGTTTCGCAGGCTTCAAAAAATTCTTCGCGAAACCGCGTGTACATTTCAAAGTCAACCTCTTCGCCGTTTTCACCGTCCAGAAGAAGATCCCGTATGTAGGAGGCGTTCCGGTATTTTTCCAGGGGAGTTTCGCCCCCGTCCCAGAAATTGAAAAAGCCCGAATCGTTCATGACCGCGAGGTTGTTGACAAAGGCCCGTTCGTTGATGGTGTACTGGGCCAGATCCCAAAAGGACATTGTGTGATAGGCGCTGAAATTCTTTTTGGGCCATTTGAGCAGTACAGAACCGTCGCGCGCTCTTTTTATTTTGATGTCGCGGGGGGCGTTTCCCCCAATCACGGCGTTTTTCAGGGTTATGAAGGCGGAACTTACCTCAACGCCGGGGTTTCCCAGCGCCTCCCGGACGGCCGCCAGCGCGAGATGGGGATAATAGCGGCCGTTGTGCTTCATGACAAGGTGGAGCCGCCGGCGGTAGCCGTCCCTGTCCACTTCGGCGTTGACAAAACCCGCTCCCGCCGACCGGGTCATGAGTTTGCCGATTGCCGGCATCATTCCCGGCTGATCCGGAATGCCCCGGCCATCCGTAATGGTAATGTTCTGTAACGCCGCGTGTTCTTCCAGCCAGGGAAGATAAGCGGCGTAACGGCTCATGTCAAAGGTTTTTTCTTCCGTGAGAATGTCGTCCTTCGTTACCATGGTCAGGGTCAAAAAGGCGCGGCCGAAGAAACTCAGCGCCTGGGCAAAGTACGCATCCACATCGCGGGACACATAATCGACGGATACTTCCAGTTCGTTCCTTACGCCGCCGTTGACGCCGAGCAGAATGTCTCTTGCCTCCGCCGCGTCCGCCCTGCCCAGTGCCCCCGAGGAAAAGCCGTCCATTACCTGTTCCACGGCATTGTTGATGCGCCTGAAACCGTTGTCTATATAGGCGGGAAGCTCCTTTTGAATGTAGTCCGGGTTGACGGTTACCGGGCTGTCATCAAGGAAGCTAAGGTCGAATGCCAGTGTACCGGCGCCCATTTCCCGCAGGAAGATCACGGCGTCGGCGTAAATGTCCCTGGTCCAGGGGAAGATCCCGACATGTTCAATGGCCGTATCGTCTATTTCCAGGATCAATACGGAACTGTCTTCGGTCAGGGAGGGAACGGCCCGCAAAAACATGTCGTATACCTTTTCATCCAGAGCGGTGAAAAAAAGCAGGGATGAAAGGATCGCCGCCAGAACCGGAATAATCAGATAGTGGTATTTATTCCACATGGTGCCGTTATGATAAACCATTATGGCAAAATGTGGAATGCCGAAATATCTTTCAAAATGGCTGTTTTTATCGAATTTTTTATGATATTATTTACTATAGATGATGATTCGCAGTCTTTTTGCGCTACCGTGGATTATCCGTGTGAACAGCCTCTCCCTGTTCGCGCCGGGAATGGGGGATATTTTCTGCATTGGACTGGCCCTGATCCCGCTTGTGTTTTTTTCCGTATATCCGCTGGCCGGTTTTTTCAAAAGAAAGGGCAAGGGATACGCCCCATACGAAAACAGCAGGGTCGGGGCGGCCTTTTCGGTCCTGTTTTTGATTGCCGGAATAACCGCCGGCATTTTTTCTCCCGGAGGCGCCGTTTCCACCACCGTCTCGTACTGCCTTGAGGCCGCGGGGTTCGCGGCTTTTGAGCTTTTCTTCTTTCTTACCCTGTATTATATGGTAAAGGAGGAAGAAATAGGCCGCTTTCTTGACGTACTTCTGGGTATCGCCGGGTTTCTGGCCGTCTTTTTGCCGGTTATCCTCAATCTTCCGTCGTCCTGGTTTCTCGGCGGATTTTCGTTTCTGCTTTTGGCCGTTATGGTGGCTCTCCTCTTTCCCCTGGGAAACGCTGTCCGCACCGTGTTCCACAAGGCGCGCGCGGGGGAACCGGCTTCCGTAAAAAAACCGGAGTGCCTTGTCGCCTTGGTGGAGCTTCTGCTTATCACGCTGTCTTTTCTTGTTCATATCACGGGCGTCGGGGTTTTTCTCTGGGCGGCGCCGGTTGTGTTTTTTCTGATACACGGGGAAAGGCTCTTTACGCAGCCCGGAAAAGCGGGGGCCGTCGTTTTTGGCAAAGGCGCGGCCGTTCCGGAAAGCGCCGGTTCCGGCCTCGAGGATCTGCCGGTTCTGGAAGGGGTTGAGGATATGGCGTCCGGCAGACTGATGAACCCCTTTGTTCCCAAGGAATTTCTTAACATCATAGGCAAGGAGAATGTCAGGGATCTCCGCCTGAGCGATCACGCCGAGCGGGAAATGACGATCTTCTTTTCCGACATCCGTGATTTTACATCCCTTCTTGAAAGCCTTACGCCCGAGCAGAGCATCAACTTTATCAACTCGTATCTTACCCGCATCGTGCCTGTCATAGAGGCCCACGGCGGTTTTGTGGACAAGTATATAGGGGACGCCATCATGGCGCTGTTTCCCCAGAAAGACGGCCCTGACAAGGCCGTACAGTCGGCCATTGAAATTCAGAAGAGGCTTGTGGAGTACAACGAGCAGAGAAAAAAATACAACTACCGGCCCATTTCAATGGGCATAGGGATTCATACCGGCAGGGTTATGCTGGGCGTTGTGGGGATCTACACAAGAATGCAGAATACGGTTTTTTCGGATTCGGTAAACCTTGCCAGCCGCGTGGAAACCCTTACCAAGGCGTTCAGGATTTCCGTCGCCATAAGCGGCCAGACCTTCCAAAGGCTGGAAGATTCAGGATCGTACAAGTACCGTTTTCTGGGGAAGGTCCGGGTAAAGGGAAAGGGAGAGCCGACAAGCGTATTTGAAATAATCGATGAAACGGAAAAATCCGTTCTTGAAAAGAAGATGCGGACCGACCGTTTTTTCCAGGAAGGGCTCATGAGTTTCATGCAGAAGAAGTACGAAGACGCCCTTGGTGATTTTGAAAAAGTGCTTGAAATACTGCCCGATGACGAGGCGTCCATCCTTTACAGTGAAACCTGCAAGGAAAAAATTCTTATGTCCGCCTTGTCCTCCGGGAAACAGAAAATTGAGGCGGATAACGCCGCTTCGTAAAAAGCGGGATACACACAAAGGCGGGATCTCATGGAAGTACCGGAACTCTTTGAGCGCGTAAAAAACGCGCGCCATGCCGTCGCCCTTACGGGCGCGGGGGTAAGCACCCTTTCGGGGATACGGGATTTTCGGGGCAAAAACGGCCTTTACAACGATATGGACGCGGAAAAGATCTTTGACATTGAATATTTTGAAAAAGATCCGTCGTTCTATTACAGCCGCGCCGGTTCCTTTATTTACAACATCGATGAAAAGGAACCGTCCGTCGTGCATACCGTCCTTGGAACCATGGAAAGACGTGGGCTGATCGGGGCGGTCATTACCCAGAACATAGATCTGCTTCACCAGAAGGGTGGAAGCGTGAATGTCATCGAGGTTCACGGTTCCCCGCGCGTCCATTACTGCCTTCGCTGCGCCGCCGTCCGCATGGATTTTGAGGAAGCCGCCGCCATCGTAAAGACGGGGAAGATTCCCGAATGCCCGCGCTGCGGCAGGGCGCTGAAACCCGCCATTACCTTTTTTGGGGAAAGCCTTCCGGCCGCCGCGCTCCTTAAGGCCGGGGAAGAGGCGCAGAACGCCGACCTTATGCTGGTACTGGGAACGAGCCTTACCGTATATCCTGCCGCCTCGCTTCCCGATTACACCCTTCGAAACGGCGGCAGCGTGATTATTGTCAATAACATGCCCACTCCCCTTGACGGACGGGCGCTGGCGCGCTTTGGCGATCTGGGAACGGTTTTCGGAGAACTCGAACAATTGCTCGGCGCGTAAGGGCAGGGCGGCTTCACAAAAAACGATTTATATGGTACATATCGGGGACAGGTGGAGGTATCATGAAGAAAGATGTTGCGGTTTGTGGGCTGTTCTTTTGTTTGTTCCTGCTGGCGGGAAGGTCCCTTGACGCCCAGTCCGGAGTATCCACGCTCAGGGGCATGAGTCTTAACGGGGCGACGGGACTTTACGCCGTTCCGACCGCCCGCACAGGGTGGGAAAAGGACGCCGATGTAGGGATTGACGCCGGTACGTCGTATAATTTTATCTCCGAAAATCCCATGATTAAAATGGGGATAAGCCTTTTTCACTGGGTTGAAATTACCGGCGCCGTCGATTTGCAGCCGGAGATACGCTCCAACACGGACGGCGTACTCGGCGCGAAACTTCAGTTCCCCACGACAAAGACCGCCCTGGCCATTGGCGGGAACATTCAGTTTTTAAGAAACAGCGATTATTCCACCGCCCATGTCGTCATCCACGGATTCTCGCAGGACATTCAGTTTTCAAGACACAAAGGTTATTCCACCGCCGGCCACATCTACGCGGCGGCGACCTACGGCGGCGAATTTTTCTCGTGGCCCGCGGAGACTACGTTCGCGCTGGGTTACACCTTTGTAGAGGATAACAGGGACAACATTGACTTCGGCATGGGATTTGATCTCCTGCTGCTGCCGGACATTCTGCAGCGTTTTGTGCACTGGATAGTGGACTTTTCAAACTTCTCCTATACCGCCCAGCCGCTGGGAACCGACCCCTGGACCAGGGGCAGCCTTAACACCGGCCTCCGGGTGGATCTTGCCGCTATTCCCGTCCTTAACCGGTTCAAGTTCAACATCGATCTCATGCTCCTCGATCTTCTTGACGAAGACAGAAGCATTGTCGTGGGACTGGTTTTCGGCCTGCCCCTGAAACGTTAGGACAACGCTGGTTAACTTGTGGCTAATCGGCCTTGCCGGAATCCGCGCCGGGAGAAAGGAAAGAAAGGGCGCGGTCTATCCGTTCGAGCGTTTTTTCCGCTCCGAGTATTCTGATGCTTCCGGCAAGCGGCGGGCTTACCCGTGAGCCTGTTACCGCCGCGCGGAGCGGCGTCATAAGATCGCCGGGTTTTACGCCGCGCCGCGCCGCCTCTTCCCTGATGAACGTTTCCGCCTCCCCGTCGGTCCCGAAGGCGGCCAGGGCCGGTACAAGTTCCCGCGCCATCCCCAGAAGTTCGAGCGCGGTTTTGAGGTCGGATTTTTTCGGGATATATTCGGCGGCCAGGGGCGCCTGTGGTTCGGCAAACAGATAGCGGAGCTTTTCGGCGGCCTGGGCGGGAAAACTGATGCGCTCCCTTACAAGGGGCATCGCGGCGGTAAAAGCCGCCTCCTCCGCTTTTGAAGGGGCCTTTCCCGCCTCTCCAAACAGCCCCGCTTCCACCGCGCCCGGCAGGCAGAGGGAGGCAAGTTCCCCGCCGCTTTTCATCCTGATGTACTGTTCGTTGTACCACTGGAGTTTCTTGTAGTCAAAAACCGCCGGCGCCTTGTTGAGTTTTTCAAGGCTGAAATTCGCCGCCAGTTCTTCCAGCGTGTACAGATCTTTCCCTTCAACATAGGACGCGCCCAGAAGTGCAATGTAGTTGATGAGGGCTTCGGGAAGGTACCCCTCCCTGCGGAATTCGTCAATGCCGGCCGCGCCGTGGCGTTTGGACAGCTTTTTGCCGTCGTTTCCCATGACCATGGGAAGGTGGCAGAACAGGGGCGCCTCCCAGCCGAACGCCGCGTACATGATAACGTGCAGGGGGGTGGACGAAAGCCACTCCTGCGCCCTCATTACATGGCTTATCCTCATAAGGTGATCGTCCACCACATTGGCAAGGTGGTAGGTGGGAAATCCGTCGGATTTAAGCAGCACCGGATCGGGATTGACATCGTCGTTTTTCCATTCAATGTCCCCAAGCAGGCTGTCGTGAAAACGGGTGCTTTCGCCCAGGGGAATTTTGAGCCTTATGGTATGGGCCTCTCCCCCGGCGGCGCGGTCCCAGGCTTCCCGCGTCCCGATGTCCCGGCAGCGCCTGTCGTAGCCGGTCTCCGCCGAACGGGACGCTGCCCGTTCCGCGCGGAGACGTTCAAGGCGTTCCTGGGGGCAGAAGCAGTAGTAGGCCCTGTTCTGGTCAACAAGCCGGAGCGCGTATTTCCTGTACAGTTCAAAACGTTCCGACTGCACATAGGGGCCCGCTTCCCCTCCGGCGTCGGGGCCTTCGTCCCAATGTATGCCGAGCCAGGAAAATGTGTCGTAGAAGTTTTCGACAAAGCGTTCGTCATAACGGGTACGGTCCGTATCTTCAAGGCGGAGTATCATTTTTCCCCCGAGGGAACGGGCAAAGAGGTAATTGAAAAGGGCTGTCCTTACTCCCCCTATGTGCTGCAGTCCCGTCGGGGAAGGCGCGTAACGGACTCGAATTTCCATGTGATTTACTATATCGTAAAAGGCAAAAGCGGACAAGGAGAGTCATGTATGGCGGAAAAGAAAACACGGGGGCAGGAACTTGCGGAAAAACTTTTTTTCAACCCCAAAAACTGCTGGGACGGCGTTGACAAAAAAACTGAGGCGGAAATAGAGGATTTTTCCCTTGCCTACAGGCGTTTTCTGGATTCGGGCAAGACCGAACGGGAATGTGTGATCTTCGCGGAAGATCTGCTGCGGAAAAACGGCTTTGCCAGTATTGAAGGCCTGGGCAAAGAGAGGCTCAAAAGCGGCGCGAAGGTGTACCTGAATATCAGGGGAAAGTCCCTTGTGTGCGCGGTTATCGGGAAGAAGCCGCTTGACAGGGGAATGAACATTCTGGGCGCCCATATTGATTCGCCCCGCATCGACCTGAAACAGAATCCCCTCTATGAGGACAGTGATTTTGCCCTCCTTGACACCCACTATTACGGCGGCATTAAAAAATACCAGTGGACGGCCGTGCCGCTTGCCATGCACGGGATCATCATCGACGGGAAGGGCGTAAAAACGGACATCCGCATCGGCGAAGACGGGGATGATCCGGTGTTTACCATCACCGATCTTCTGCCGCACCTTGCGCGGGAGCAGATGCAGAAGAAGGCGGCGGAGGTAATAGAGGGGGAAGATCTGGACGTGCTTGCCGGTTCCCGTCCCTACCGCGACGACAAGGCGAAGGAGAAGGTAAAGCTCAACGTCCTTTCCCTGCTGCATGAAAAATACGGCGTCGCCGAAAGGGATCTTGCCGGCGCGGAAATTGAATTTGTCCCCGCCTTCAATGCCCGCGATCTGGGAGTGGACCGGAGCATGATAGGCGCCTACGGCCACGACGACCGCTGCTGCGCGTATCCTTCGCTGAGGGCCCTCCTCCTTGCCGCCTCGCACAAGACCCCGCCCGAAAAAACCGCGGTCTGTTATTTGTCCGACAAGGAGGAAACCGGCTCCTACGGGAACACCGGCGCCCAGTCCCGCGCGTTTGAAAATTTCACCGCCGCCCTCTGTGAAGCCGCCGGAGCCGTCCCCCGGCGCTGCCTTGACAATTCGGCCATGCTTTCCGCGGATGTAAACGCCGCCTTTGATCCCACCTACGCGGGCGTCTTCGACAAGAAAAACGCGTCTTTCATGGGAAAGGGGCTTGTGCTTTCAAAGTACACCGGCTCCGGGGGCAAATTCGGCGCCAGCGACGCCAACGCGGAATTCTGTTCCCGGGTGCAGGCCCTCATGGATAAAAACGGGGTAAGCTGGCAGTTTGGGGAGCTGGGCAAGGTGGACAAGGGCGGAGGAGGGACCATTGCCCTTCACGCGGCGAAATTGGGAATAGAGGTGCTGGACTGCGGCATTCCGGTATTGTCCATGCACTCGCCCTTCGAGGTGATAAGCAAGGTGGATCTTTACACGGCCTACCGGGGCTACGCCGCCTTTCTGCGGGATGCCTGACGCGGCCTGACGGGCCGGTTTCAGGACCTGCGCGCCTGATTGAGCGCTTCCCGGTAGAGTTCCCCCCAGTTTCCCCGTCTGTCAAGGCTGTCCGCGTTTGGGGTATAGCGTCTGGGGGCAAGGGTCCTGTCAAGCAGGGCAAGGTAGTCCTTTCTGTCCATGTCCGTTCCTCCGAGGCTTTCAAGATGGGGTGTGTTGACCTGGCAGTCTATGAAGGCGGCGCCGTCGGCAAAGAGGATCCCCGCGAGGACAAGGAAGGCGGCCTTGGAGGCGTTTGGTTCACGGGCGAACATTGATTCCCCTATGAAGACTTTTCCCAGCCTTACCCCGTAGCACCCGCCCGCAAGTTTTCCGTCCCGGTAGCTTTCCGAGGAATGGGCCCAGCCCAGGCGGTGCAGTTCCGTATACGCCCCGATAATGTCCTCCGTTATCCAGGTTCCCTCCTGTCCGGGGCGGAACGTTTCCGCGCAGGAGCGGATAACGGCGGGAAAATCCCTGTCCAGGGCGATCTCGAAATCGCCCTTTTTGAGGATCTTCCGCATTGATTTTGAAACGTGGAGTTTTTCCGGGAAGATGAGGAACCTTGGATCGGGCGACTGCCACAGTACGGGATCTTCGGGGTTGTACCAGGGAAAAAGCCCCTGTTCATAGGCCGAAAGGAGCATGCCCGGCGAAAGGTTGCCCCCCGCGGCGACAACATTGCCGTAACAGTTTTCGGAAGAAGGAAAGTGAAAACGCTCGTACTCGTCCAGATAGGGAAAAGACGGATCGGGCCCGGCGGAAGGTTTCTTCCCGCTCAGGAGAGGGCCTCCGAGGGGCTCTTCTCGGGCGAATCGGGAACCCTGGACGCGCTCAGTACATCCACACCCGGCGAGGTACAGGTTCCCTCCGTACCGGGAATATCGATCCGGTATTCGCCGTCGCGCCAGTCCGCGCGGGCGGAGCCTCCCGAACTGAGGGAGCCGAAGAGCACTTCATCTACAAAGAACCCCTTGATCTTGTCCTCTATAACGCGCCCCGCGTTGCGGGCGCCGAATTCCCTGCTGTAGCCTTCTTCCGCAAGGTGTTCCACACAGGCGGCCGTAACGTCAAGGCTTACCTTCTTTTCGGCGAGCTGGGCGCTGAACGCGGCCAGTTCCTTCCTCACAATCGACATCATGACATCCCGCGAAAGACGGGCAAAACGGATCACGCCGTCAAGGCGGTTGCGGAATTCGGGCGTGAATATCTTTTCCACCGCTCCGTCCACCGCCGATTCGTCCACCACCCTGTCGCCGAAACCGATAAGGCCCCTGCCTATTTCCCGCGCGCCGGCGTTGCTGGTCATGATGAGGATCACGTTCCTGAAATCCGCCTTTCTGCCGTTGTTGTCGGTAAGCGTGGCATAATCCATTATCTGCAGCAGTATGTTGTAAATGTCGGGGTGAGCCTTTTCTATCTCGTCAAGAAGCACCACGGCATGAGGCTGCCTCCGTACCGCGTCGGTAAGGAGACCTCCCTCCTCGTAGCCCACATAGCCGGGGGGCGCCCCGACAAGGCGGGAAACGGTGTGCTTTTCCTGGTATTCGCTCATGTCAAAACGGTGCATTGAAACGCCCAGTATGCCGGCCAGAGAGCGGGCCAGTTCCGTCTTGCCCACGCCTGTAGGTCCGGCGAAGAGGAAATTTGCCACGGGTTTTCCGTCCGCCCTGAAGCCGGCGCGGGAACGCTTGACCGCCTTGACCACCGCGGCGACGGCCTGGTCCTGGCCGAAGATCTGTTCCTTGAGCTTGTCTTCAAGGTTTTTAAGTTTGTCTTTTTCCGTTTCCCCGATGGAGCGTTCCGGTATGCGGGCAATGCGGGAAACAATGGCCTCGATGAGGGGAAGCCCTATGTCTATGGGCGTTTCGTTTGCTTCGTCCCCGTCCTTCCGGTACGCCTCTATTCTGGCGCGGGCCCCGGCTTCGTCGATCACGTCTATGGCCTTGTCAGGAAGCCTCCGTTCGGTAATGTACTGGGCCGAAAGCCGCACCGCCCCTTCCAGCGCCTCGTCGCTGTAGCGGACCCTGTGGTAGTCTTCGTATTTTGATTTAAGCCCTTTGAGTATTTTGACGGCGTCGTTTTCGCCGGGTTCATTGATGTCTATTTTCTGGAAACGCCGCGAAAGCGCCCTGTCCTTGTCGAAAAATTTGGTGTATTCCTCGTGGGTAGTGGAGCCTATGCAGCGTATCTTTCCCGAAGCCAGAGCCGGTTTGAGCAGGTTGGAAGCGTCAAGCGCGCCGCCTGACACGGCGCCCGCGCCCACGATGGTATGGATCTCGTCGATGAAAAGGATGGATTTTTCCTTTTTGAGGATCTCCTCAATTACCCGCTTGATCCTGTCTTCAAAGTCTCCCCGGTATTTGGTTCCCGCCACAAGGGCGCCCATGTCAAGGGAATAGACGGAAAAATCCCTCAGCGCGGGAGGCACTTCCCCCTTCACGATACGCTGGACAAGCCCTTCGGTAACGGCCGTTTTTCCCACGCCCGAATCGCCCACATGAACGGGGTTGTTTTTGAGCCGCCTGCAGAGAACCTGAATGGTTCTGTCCAGTTCCGCCTCCCGGCCTATGACGGGCTCCAGCTTGTTTTCCCTGGCAAGGGCCGTCAGTTCCGTCGCGTAACGTTCAAGGGCGCTCCGTCTGCCGCTCCTTGTTTTCTGTGTCAGTTCGGGATCTTCTTCAGGCTCCTTGCCCCGCGTTTCGGCAAAGCCGCCGTTCTTTTGATCGCCGAAGGGAATATCCTGCTCGTAGCCGTGGGAAAGGACATTGAGAAGATCGAAGCGTTTGACGCCCGCCTTGCGGAGATAATAGGCGCAGTAATTCCGCTCCTCGTCAAACAGGGATACAAGAATGTCGGCCACATCCAGCATTTCCTTTTGTGAATACTGGCTTTGAAAAAACGCCCGTTCTATGACACTCTGAAAACCCACCGTCTGGGACGGCTCTGAATTGTCGATAACAGGGACTTTCTGTTCAAAGTAATTTTCCATTCCATGTTTCAGCTGATCCAGGTTCGCGCCGCAGGCCGTGAATATGCCCTGCACCTCGTCGAACGCCAGGGACGCGTAAAGGATATGTTCGGGGGTCAGATACTCATGGTTCCGTATCTTTGCCTCATTATACGCCGCGTTAATAATGGCCCGAACATGGGCGGATATCTTCATTTTTTAAGCTCCATATCTCCTATAAGTATATATCAATATACTCTCTTTTTACTCCACTATACACATCAGTGGATATTCGTGCTTCCGGGCTATGGCGTGAACCTGGTTTGCCTTGGTCCGGGCTATGTCCCAGGGGTACATGCCCACAACGCCCTTTCCCTTGCGGTGCACATCCATCATGATCCGGCCGGCTTCTTCCTCGTTTTTGTGAAAAATCAGCATAAGAATCTCCACAACAAATTCCATGGTTGTATAGTCGTCGTTAAGCAGTATAACCCGGCATTCGTCGGGTTCCTTGAGTTTTTCCCTCTTTTTTTCGGCTGTATCGGCGCCGCTTCCCGCGAGGACGGCCATACCCCCAGAATACCGGAAAACGGCGCGAAACTCAATGCCCGCCGGCCTTTCCGTTCCCGTGGAGTCCCACCTGGTTGAACTTGACACGGCGGGGGAACTGCTGCGGACCCGCGCGGATCTCGTGGTGCATCTGCGGGGCTATGCCGCGCCCTGGGGAACGGCGGCGGGACAGCTTGCCCTTTCGGAAGGGCGGGTCAGATTCTGCGGAGAGTACCTGCGCGAAAACCTCGGCATAACGGACGAACGGATAACGCTTGAATGGTACGGCGCCGAAAGGCTCCCGGAAAGTTCGGACGGTTCCGACTGGCGGCGGCGCTGTGTGGAAATAATTATTGAAGCCGCGGCTTCAACCGAATCTATGGCTTCAACCGAATCTATGGATTCGACCGAATAAACGCGGTAACAAAAAAGGCGGTGCGTGATGAAAAAGACGGTGTTTGGCGCGGCGGTGTTTCTTGTCCTTTCCATAACGGGGTGCAACAACTTCTTTCATGAGCTTGTTCCCCCGGACGGAAACCGCATACCGGCGTTCGCCGCTGCCGGGCAGCTTGGAGCGGCCCGCATAGGGGAAAACGACATAACCATTACCGTGGGCCCCGGCGTGGACCCCGCCGGCATTCTCCCGGCCATCATGGTGTCGCCCAAGGCGACGCTGTTTCCCGTGACCCTTTCCTACATTCAGAAAGCGTTCCCCCTGGCCAACGTGTTCCGCGAGGGCATGACCTTTTACACCAACCAGGACAGGGCCAATTACATGATAGATCTTGTCAAACGGGACCGGAACGTTACCGCGCCCGTCATTGACGAGGCCATCGATTTTTCGACCCCCGTACTGTTCCTTGTGGTAAGCGGCCTTGGAACCGGCAGTACACGGTCCAGGTGGAAGTGGACACGGGGGAAGGGATCATCCATTCCTTGTATTGCGCAGGGGTTTGATGGCGGCGGGGATCCGGGCGGGCGTACCGGAGAAGCTCGCGGTCGTACCGGAGAAGCTCGCGGGCGTACCGGAGAAGCTCGCGGGCGTACCGGAGAAGCTCGCGGGTGTACCGGAGAAGCTCGCGGGTGTACCGGAGAAGCTCGCGGGCGTACCGGAGAAGCTCGCGGGCGTACCGGAGAAGCTCGCGGGCATACCGGAGAAGCTCGCGGGCATACCGGAGACTCCGGCTGTCCGCCTGTGGGCGGACAACTGGGGAGTTTTGCGGCACAGACGCCGGGGGATGGAACCTTGAAACCAGAACAAAGACCGTTACGGTACAGCGGCCCGGCTTTGCCCCGGCGGACTACACCCTTACCGTCGAGTTCCGGGAAGACCCTGACACCGCGAGGTCCATTGTCGACTTCCGCTTTACCGCCGCGCAGAACTACGGGATCAAGTACACCGTCATGGGGAACATAACCAATACCGGGGAAACGGGAACCATTACCGTGCGGGTGCACCATACGGGGGCCGTTCCCGCCTCGCTGGTAGCGGAGTTTGTGTCGCCCGGCGCGGTGACCGTGGAAGGGGCGCCCCAGACAAGCGGCGTAAGCGCCCATGATTTTTCACAACCCGTCTACTACAAGGTGGTGTCGAAGGACGGAATGTACACCCGGCTTTACCGGGTGGAGGTGGAATTTGTCAACGCGGACGATTCCCGGCCCCGGCTGAACGGTTTTCTCTTTGACACGGCTGACAACGCCGCGCTGGCCTCCGGCACCTCCGGCATGATAGACCACGGCGCGGGGCTTGTCATCATAGAGGCGGTGTATTCAGGCGATCCGCCGCCGTACACCCTGGTACCCCGGTTCAGCGCCGGGGGGAACGTCACCGTAAACGGCGCGCTCCAGACAAGCGGGGCGAGCGCCGTCAATTTTTCCGGCAAGGTCAAATATACGGTAACGGATCCGGGGAACCCCTCCCTGTTCCGGGACTACTGGGTGGAGGTCCGTTTTGTGAAGAATTCCCTGTCGCTGGCGGAGATAGGCGAGTTCCGCTTCTTCGCCGCCGACAACCCCCACCTGACGTCCGACGTAACGGCGGTAATAGACCAGGCCGCGGGGACCATGTACGCGGTACTGGCCTTTGACAACGCGGGGAACGGCCACAGGACCCTTGTTCCCCGGTGGCTGGCACAGGGGACCGTACAGGTTGGGGGCGTCCTCCAGACAAGCGGCGCGAGCGGCAGGGTGTTCAGCCCGCCTGTCGTGTACCGGGCGGTATCCGCCGACGGCGCCTTTTACCGGGACTACACGGTGACGGTGCTCGAGGTAAACACCCTGATCTACGTGAAAAAGAACGCCGCCGGGGACAACACCGGGGTAAGCTGGGAGAACGCCTTTACAAGCCTGGCCGACGCCTGTAAGGCGGCGAATTTCCTCCCCGCGGCCCTGCCGGCCGAAATATGGATAGCCGAAGGAACCTACCGGCCCAGCGAAACCAGGGACAGGACGGCGTACTTCCCCGTGCGCGGGGCGACGGGCTACTACGGGGGCTTTGCCGGAACCGAGACGTCGCGGGCGGAACGGGTCCCCTCGGCCCACCCCGTTGTTATCAGCGGGGACCTTGGGGGCGGGGTTTACGCCGAACACCTCTTTATGAACACAACCCTTGGGGGCGCGAATGTCGCCTTTGGGGAAATGACCTGTACCGGGGCCAGGGCCCTGACGGGATCGAACCAGTACGGCGCGGCGGTGTTTGTCTCGGGTACGGGCGTTCTTGCTGTTACCAATGTGGACTTTAAGGATCTGCGGGCCACAAACTACGGTGGGGCGGTCTATGCCTTCAGCAGCAGCGGTTCCATCACCATAACAAACTGCGGTTTTAAAAACATCACGGCGGGCAGCAGCGGCGGGGCGGTCTATGCCTCCGGCAATAGCGGCAATGTCACCATAACAAACTGCGATTTTGAAAACATCACGGCGGGCAGCAACGGCGGGGCGGTCAATGCTTCTGGTAACAGCGTCACCATAACGAACTGCGATTTTAAAAACACTACAGTAACGGCGGGGAACTATGGCTATGGCTTCGGCGGGGCGGTTTATGCCTCCGGTAATAACGCTTCCGTCACCATAACAGACTGCGGTTTTGAAAACACCAAGGCAATGGGGAACTATGGCTATGGCGGGGCGGTCTATGCCTCCGGTAATACCTCTTCCGTCACCATAAAGGACTGCGGTTTTAAAAACATCACGGCGAGCGGCGGTGCGAGCGGTGGGGGAGGCGGGGCGGTCTCTATCGGTTATAGCAGCGGCGGCGGCATAATAGTGACCATAAAGGACTGCGGTTTTGAAAACATCACGGCGGGTGGCTATGGCGGGGCGGTCTATGCCTCCGGTAATATGTCTTCCGTCACCATAACGGACTGTGATTTTAAAAATGTTACGGCGGGCAACGGCGGCGGGGCGGTCCAAGCCAACGGCAATGTCACCATAACGGGCTGCGATTTTGAAAACATCACGGCGCTCGGGGGCGGCGGGGCGGTCTATGCCTCCGGTAGCAGCGATTCTATCGCCATAACGGACTGTAATTTTAAAGACACGACGGCCGGTACCGGCGGGGCGGTCTATGCTTCAGGCAGTAATATAACGATAACCGGTGTCTCTATTGTCAACTCAACGGCAACCCACATTGTCGGCGGCGGCGGACTCTTCGTTGGAATGAATGACGGTGGTACGTTGGCGATACACAACTATACCAGTACCCATACGCGGACAACCGGGGGAGGAGGTTCGATAGGAATTCAGGTTTCGAACGGGGCCTCCGTCACTATAAACGGCGCTTCCATCAGCGATTCGGAGGCGGTCAATACGACGGCTACCGGCAACTGGGGTGGCGGAGGAATCGAAATATTAGGTGGTGGTCTTGGTCCTGTTTCCACGGTGGTGTTTTCCAATGTCACGTTAACAAACGTACGGGCACAGGGAAGCGGCCATATAGTAGGCGGGGCCGTGTATTTTGATAGGATAGCGCTTGCTATGAACAACTGTTCCATTGTGTCCTCGGCCAGCGGTGGGTACGGCGGCGCGGTCGCGGGTAGTTCCTCCTCCTCGTGCGTGTTCAACGGGGTGTCCTTCCAGGGCTTCTCCGCCCCCCTTGGGGGGAGCTTGCTGTACGGTAATACCGGTACATACAGTGTGGGGCCGGGCTGTTATATAAACGGGACGCCTGTCAACGCCTCCACCTTTGCCTCGTTCTTGCCGCTGTGTTATCTTGTTAACGGCGCCACCATAGCGCCGGCGTTCTAGGGGAAGCGCCGGTTTATTCGAACGCGAATAAACCGGCGTTACCATTGACCACGCCAACAGCGCGAACTTTCCATATAAGTGGAGTTATTGCCATTATTTACCGGCAAATTTTCGTTATAACTGGCGTTTTTTTGTTTCAGCCGGGGAAATGTTCATGATACCCTGAGTCGTTGTTGGTAAACCGCGCCCTGGATCCGGCTGTTCCCTTCCCGTCTTCCATCTGCTATACTGGTCCGGTGACCATTTTTTCCTGGAATGTCAACGGTATACGGGCCGCGGAAAAGAAGGGGTTCTCGGGCTGGGTCTCCGGAAGCGGGGCGGATATGATCTGCCTGCAGGAGACCAAGGCCCGGCCCGAACAGCTTTCACAGGAGCTCATAGCGCCCGCGTCCGGCGGAGGAAAAAAGGGAACGTACCAGAGTTTCTGGGCAAGCGCGAAAAGACCGGGCTATTCCGGGGTTGCCGTTTACAGCAGGATAAAGCCCCTCGACGTAAAGCCCCTGGGCATAAAGGAATTTGACGACGAGGGAAGGGTGCTGCAGGCCGAATTCGCGGATTTTACCCTCATCTCCGCCTATTTTCCCAATTCGCAGGACGCCGGCGTCAGGCTGCCCTATAAACTTGACTTCTGCGCCGCCATTATGGAACTCTGCGGCGGATACGCCGCGCGGGGGCGGCACTTTGTGCTTTCAGGCGATTACAATATCGCCCATACCCCCATCGATCTTGCCCGTCCGAAGGAAAACGAAGGGAGCGCCGGTTATCTGCCGGAGGAACGCGCCTGGATGGACGCCTTTACCGCCGCAGGTTATGTGGATACCTTCCGCCATTTTCATCCCGGAGAGGCGGGCCATTACAGTTGGTGGTCTTACCGGGCCGGCGCCAGGGAGCGTAACGTTGGATGGCGGCTGGATTACCACTGCGTTGACGGCGCCCTGCTGCCCCGGGTGCGGTCGTCGCTTATATTGAGCGGCGTAGAAGGCTCCGATCATTGTCCTGTGGAACTGGAACTGGATCTTTAGCGGCCTGCGGCGGAACGGGGAGGGGAGTTGCCGATGCGGCTTAAATACAACGCGCCTGTGGTGCTGACTTTTACCTTTCTCTGCGCCGCCGTGCTGATCCTTTCCCGGACGGTATTGAAGAACCTTGACAGGACATGGTTCATGGTTCCGGGAAGGGGCGGTTTTTACGCGGGGAATTTCCGTTGCTGGGTTACCGTGTTCACCCATGTAATGGGCCACGCCGGCTGGACCCACCTCCTGTCCAACTTTTCCTTCATTCTCCTCATAGGTCCCATTCTGGAAGAAAATTACGGATCGTCCGCCCTGCTTTTTATGATGACGGTCACCGCCCTTGTTACCGGTCTTGTCAACGCGTTTCTTTTCAGGGCCGGCCTTATGGGCGCGTCGGGCATAGCTTTCATGATGATCCTCCTCATATCCTTTACAAACTTTTCGAAGGAAGAAATTCCCCTGACCTTTATTCTGGTGCTCGTTCTCTATCTGGGACGGGAGCTGGTCAATTCATTCAGTTCCAACAATGTTTCCGAATTCGCCCATATAGCCGGTGGTTTCTGCGGATGCCTTTTCGGTTTTTTGCGCCCCCCCAAAAAAACCGGAACGTAAACTCGGGCGTCCGGGCCGTTGTTGTTCCCTTTTTTTTGTGTTACAGTATACAGTATGCACAAGGAGTTTCTTCCCTATGATACGGTCCGCAATAACGCCCTGAAACTGGCGCACCGGATCTGCCGCGACAATTTTATTCCCGACGTGATCTACGTGTCTCTGCGCGGCGGCGCCTATCTGGGCAATGTGATAAGCGAATATTTCAAGGCGGTAAGAAAAGGAGGCCGGCCCGTTTATTACGCCGCGGTGGTCGCGAGATCCTACTTCGGCGTCCGCAAATCGGAAGAAGTCAAGGTGGAAGGCTGGACCTACGCGCCCGATTATCTGCGCATAGGGGACAAGGTGCTTCTTGTGGACGACATTTTCGATTCGGGAAGGACCATCAATCATCTTGCGGAAATCATTCTGGAAAAGGGCATACCCCGGCAGGATCTCAAAGTGGCCGTTCACGATTACAAATATTTTTACGACAAGGAAGATCAGTATCCGGTGCAGCCCGATTACTGGTGCCGGAAGCACGAGCTTTCGGTGAAGGACCAGGACAGCTGGATACACTATTTGAGCCACGAACTTGTGGGTCTGCGTCCGGGGGAACTGGAAGAGTACTACTACAGGCAGGACCCGGAGCTGCGTGAATCGCTGGGCGGGCTTCCGGATTCCGGCGGGGGAATCCGCCAGGAGTGGTAATGGGCGGTTTCCGGCGTTTGGCCGGGCGGGTCCCCGGCCGCGGCCTTTTGTTTTTTGTGTGTCCGGCCCTGCTCGCCGCGTCCGTTTTTTTCCGGCCCGCCCTCGCGGCCCAAAGCCGTCCGTCTTCGGGGGCGGAAGGCATTGAAACCAACGCCAGGGAAGGGCAGTTCGCTTCAAATCAAAGGTTCTGGTTTTCCGTTCCCGCCGGGGAACGGCTTCGCCTTGTTCTTGACGGCGCCGAGCGGTATTCGGGCGGAAGTTCCGCTTCTCTTGAACTGGGCGTGGAAAACGGGGAAGAGCGCCGTTTTCTTGTTACCGCCGAGCGGCGTTCTCCGCCTCCTCTCGAAAGGCTCCTTGAGACAAAAAGTTTCAGTGTTACGATAGACAGGCGGCCCCCCCTCGTGTCGGCGCGGGAAAACGGGGATGTCTTCTTCCGGGAAGAGGGAATCACCGTCGCGGCGCTGGCCGACCTGGGAGACGGGCTTGCCTATTATCCCGATCTGTCGTCCGCCGTTCTTCCGCCCTTTCCCGTTAATGTCCTCCTCTGGGCGTCCGACGCCGCGGGCAACACATCGGTTCCTGTTCCATACACATTTGATTTTCCCGGCGTCCGCGTGGAAAACCCCGTTCCCGGCGTCTGGGCAAATTCCCAGCGGCTCGTTATTTCCGGGGCGGGCGGCGGGGAAATTTTCTGGACAGACGACGGGAGCGATCCCTTGGGGCCCGGCGGAAAGCGCTACCGGGGCCCGGTGCTGATAGACCGCGCCGGTGATGTTACCCTCCGCGTCGCTTCCCCGTACTTCCCCTTTGACAAAAGGATAAACTACAGCGTAACGGCGCGGCGAACGGACGGCGGAAAGGAACGGATCTTCGCCTTTCTCCGTTCCCTTGAAGAAGCCGGGGTTCACGAGGCGCTTTCCCTTCCCGTTCCCCCGGATTTTCTCTGGTCCATGGGCGGGATGCCCGATCAGATCCCTTCACAGCCTTTTGAGGGACATGCTTTTCCCCAGGCGATGAGGGGGCCCGTCCTCCGGCCGCAGGACGGGGCGTACAGAACGGCGGCCCTGCATCTTGCCGGGGAAGGGGAAACAATGTGGCGTTTTGTGTTTGCCCTTGACGGAAGCGGCGGGCCGCCGTCCCCGCAAAGGCCGCCTTTTGCCCCAAAGGGGGAGCGCGTTCCCGAATACGCCGCCGTTTCGGGCGGCGGCATGGTTTCCGCCCAGGAGGCCGGCGGTCCCCGCCTTGTCTACCATGGACGGAGCCGCGCCGTTGTCTGGGACTCCGGCATCCGTATCCGTTACGCCTGGGACGGGGGGGAAGACGAATCGTCCTGGCTTGACGCGCAGGCCCCCGTGCCCGTTCCCCCCGAAGGCGGAAATCTCCGCTGGATCGTCGAGCGGAACGGCTCTGTAGGGGGACCCTTCTTCCTTGACTGCGAGGCGGTTCCCCCCGTTTCAGGCGGATACGGCCCGGACGGGGTCTCCGGCTGTTTCGCTTTCCGCCGCCTTTCACCCCGCAATGTTCTTCCGTATGCCGGATACGGGGATGAATGGCAGCCCGTATCGGGATTGTACGGCGCGGGAAACGCCTTTTCCTTTCCCCCTGTCGACGCCTGCGACGGGGAAGATCTCCAGTGGTGTTTTCTTGCCGCGAAGGGGCCGGAAGAGATCCGGCGCGCCGACCGTCTTGCCCCCGGCCTTCCCGGACTGTCCGTGCCGGGCGGGTGGAGCAGGGGGCCTGTGATCCTGCGGCCTGAAATACTGGATGAAGACGCGGATACGGTTGTCCGCATAAAGGCGCGCCTTGATTATGAGTCGGGAATAACCGAAACAAAAACCGGAACCGGTTCTCTTTCGCTGGGTTCACAGCGGCGGGAATACGCGGACGTGTCCGTTGAAGCCTTCCTTGAAGATCCCGCGGGAAACAGGGGGCCCCTTGCCGTCTTCGGTTTTGTCATCGATCCCCTTTCGGTGTATCTTTCGGCCCGCGGAACCGGAGGAGGCCGCCTGCCGGCGGAAAAGGAAACAGGCGGGCGGGACGCCCCCTTCCGTTCCCTTGAGCGCGCCCTGGAATTCTCCCTGAAGGAAGGCCGAAGGCGGATCTGCGTAAACGGCAGCCTTGCCCTTGCGGAAAGCGTCCTTGTAACGGGCGATCTTGTCATCGACGGATCTTTTGACGAAAACTGGCGGCGCGGCGGATCTTCCTCCGTAATGGCCGCGCCCGGCGTGTCCATCACGGTGCGCGGAGGACGCCTTGTTCTCCGGGGCCTTTCGGTGGAAAGGCGGGAAGGCTTCTCCCCGCTCTTTGCCGCCGAAGAAAGCCGTCTTGAAATTGAAGAGTCGGAAATTATCCATACCGGCCCCCTTGTCAAAGCCTCCGGGGGAAGCTGCCTCTTTGGCAATGTCCGCGTGCGTTCCCTTGTCACATCCTCGGCCCGGCTTCCCGTTCTTGACATACGGGACGGCGGGCTTGTGGTTACCGGAAGCGTTTTCGGCGCCGAAGGAACCCACGGTCTTTTTCTTGACATGAAAGGGGGGACCCTTGAAGTGCTGGACAGTTCTTTCGGCCTTGACGGCGGGCGGACGGCGACGCTCTTCAGGCTGGAGGGTGTCAGCGGCAATCTTCGCGGAATTTCCGCCGGCGTGTCGGCCGCCGATTATTCGGCCGTTCTGGATCTTGAATCGTCGGCGCTGGTCATGGAAGGGGGAAGGATCACCGCCTCCGCCAGAGATGCCCTGGCGGTGCTCGCGGACAATTCGGACTGTTTTTTTCTGCGGGCTGTCATCGGCATAAAGGCGTCCTTTGTCGCGCGGGCCATGGAGATACGGGGACAATTTCCCCGTGTAACCGAGTGCGGTTTTGTTTTTTCAGGCCCGGCAAAACGGGCCGAGGTATTTTCCACCGGCTCCTCCCCGGCCGGCTCGTTCCCCGAAGAGGGAACCATCGCCGCCAACGCCTTTCAGTCCTTTACCCACATTCTGGACGACGCGTATCCCAGGGAAAGCATAGCCGGCTTTAACCGCCGTTTTGCCCCTCCTTCGCGGCCCAACGCCGTCGTCGGCGGACACTCCCAGGGGGATTCCCCGTGATATGCGGGATAGACGAAGCGGGAAGGGGCCCCCTTGCCGGGCCCGTCACGGCCGCGGCGGTGGCGCTGCCGGAGGATTTTCCCGTTGATATTCTTGACGATTCAAAAAAACTCGGCGCGAAAAAGCGGGAAGAGGCGCGCCGTGTCATCTGCCGCCTTGCCGCGGCCTGGGGTGTGGGCTGGGCCTCCGCCGCGGAAATTGACGGGATTAACATACTCAGGGCGAGCCTTCTTGCGATGACGCGGGCCTACCAGGCGCTGATCCTTAACTGGCGCATCAGCGCGCCGGAAGATCTTTCGGCCGTAGTGGACGGCCTTCACGTTCCCCTCCTCCCTATCCCCTGTTCCGCCATGGTCAGGGCCGACGCCGCCGTTCCCGAAGTCATGGCCGCGTCCATTCTCGCGAAAACCGCCCGCGACCGGATGATGGAAAGGTACTCCTGGCTCTACCCCGAATACGGCTACGAGCGGCACAAGGGGTATCCCACAAAGGAACACCGCGCCCTCATCGCGCGGTACGGCCCTTCCCCCATACAGCGGACAAGTTTCAGGGTAAGATGAAGGGGAAAGCCCGTTTTCCTGTTACGTCAGGAGCCGCCTATGGAAGCACTGATTTATTCAACCGGGAATAAATCAGTGTTGCCCTATTGACTGTTTCTGAAATTACTCGGGGAAACGCCGGTGGTTTTTGTGAAGAATCTGGTAAAGGCGGAAGCGTCACGGAAGCCGAATTCCGCCGCTATGCTTCCGATGTTTACCGATGACGCGAGCAGCCTTTCCTTTGCGGCCTCTATCAATACCTTCCTGTGCAGGGTAATGGGCGGAAGGCCGAAATATTCCTGGAATTTATTCGAAATATAGGTAGGATTAAGCCGGTACTTTCTTGCAAGCTGTTTAAGGCTCATCCTCGCGTCGGGCCTGCCGGTGATGTCTTCGAGCATGCCGAAAAAATGCTGGGGAATAGATGTGGAAGCGGCGCTCTTTTCGCAGCTGATGAAATTTTCAAGAAGACAGGCAAGTACATCAAGCGCGCGGGCTTTTTTGTGGATCAGGCCGGGTATGCTTTGCGGTCCCGTGATGGCGGCAAAGTAATCCAGAAAGAGTTTTTCAAAATTCGCGGTATTCTTGACCTGTACCATGGTTGGAAGATCGAAGAACCGCAGGATGTCAACATGTTTTGAAATCATGAAATTGAAATGCCACCAGAGAAATACCGATTTGTCCTGAGTTGTTTTGATATGATCGTGTACCTCGCCGGATCGGACAAGAATGACGCTGCCGACAGGCGTGACGATGTCACACCCCCCGATACGGAGCAGCGCCGTTCCTTCCTTGAGGTACGACATGACATAGTAAGGGAATTTTCTTCCTATGGATGACATGTCAAAGCGGGTTTCGTATCCAAAATTGACAATGTCAAGTTCGGCGCGCTGTATAAGCGTGCTTAGATCCCTGTACACGCGACCTTTCCCATGTCAGAAAGCAACGCCCATTTTTATACTCTCCTCGGGATGCTCCACAATATAGTGAATATACGCCTCATCACTCCTTTCGAACGGCACTACAGGCTCAAGAATGTTTCCGCATGTGAATAACCCCCCGGTCAGCATGGCCCACGCCTCATCCATGATGCGGGCGAAATTCCAGCGGGGGTAATCATTGTTTGGCTCGCTGCACGCCCGGGAAAAGATGATTTTTGTCTGATTGAAGTGTCCTTCATAACCCAGATGAATAGGAACGTGACACTCCTTGAGCCAGCCGACACAGGCAAGACTTCCCCCGTATGCCAGGGCCCGTATCCCCTGTTCTATCGCCCTGTAATTTCCGCTCGTCTCGATTACGACGTCACAGCCGGTATTTCCCGTTTTGTCCCGGAGCAGAAGTCCCACATCATCCGCCAGGGGATCATAGGCGACATCGGCGCCGTTTGCGAGGGCGGCCCCGCGCCTCTTTTTTATCGGATCGCTCACGGCGACAAGGGAAGCGCCTGCCCGTTTCGCCCCCTGTGCCGCCATTAACCCTATGGCACCAAGGCCCGAAACGAGTACCTTGTCGCCTATGCGGACATGGCCGTCGCGCAGTCCCCCCATCGCGAACTGAAGCGGATCAAAACAGACAGCCTCCTGCCAGGTCATGTGTTCGGTCATTTTAAAAATTTCCTTTTCTTTTTTTACATGAGTGGGTTTCAGGCTGCCGTAACCGGCGACCCGTTCCCCTACGGAAAACGCCGAGACCCCGGCGCCGGTTTCGACTATTTCGCCGGCGAACATATTGCCAAGGCCGGATCTGCCGTAGGCGCTTTCCCTGGTTTTTCTCTTTTTGAAAATATGCGCCTCCTCATCATAGTAGCTTTCCGCGTGCGGATCGTATTGGTATGTAGTCAGTTCCGTTCCGTGTTTCGGAGCGCCGAAGAGCGTCCTGATTTTCACTTCACCAGCTCCGGGATCCCTGTCGGCATATTCACGCAGGACCGCTTTTCCGTTTTCGCCGAGAATCAATTCTTTGGGCATTGGAGGCTCCTTGTCAGTAGTGAGTATTTACCGGCAGCTTGACGCCGTCCAGTTTCGCGGAGGAAACAGCCGTTTCCACAAAGCAGAGGCTTTTGAATCCTTCAATAATGCCGCAGCTTGTTTCAACGCCCTTTTCAGAACATTCGGCAAATTCCTTTACCTCGGCAAAATAGGGATTATCTTCGCTTTGGAGTTCTTCCCGCTTCAGGCCGGGATCTTTCGTATATGTAATAACGCCGTGATTGTGATCGTCAAATTCGGCGGTGAGATTCTCAAAGACTACCGTTATTTTCCCCGTCCACTTTCCCGGTATGGCGCAGTTGTTTGCCGTGATTGACGCCAAGGCGCCTGTCGTAAACCCCGCAAGACAGACGCTCACGTCCTCTACCGTATAGGCGCGCAGATGGTTGTGGCAGACGTTTGCCATGATTCCTTCGACAAACTTCGGATCGCCGAAGAAATACCTGCACAGATCGTAGATATGGATGGCCTGCTCAAATATCTGTCCTCCCGAAAGATCCTGATGTATCCACCACGGGGTATGCAAAGAATTGCACTGGTATTGCGCATTAAAAAGAACAGCCTTTCCCGCCTCGCCGTTTTGAATCAATTGCGCGAGACGGCTTATCGCGGCCCCTTTTCGCATGTGAAACCCCACCATGCTGGTGATGCCGCCCTTCTTTGCCGCTCTTACCATACGGGCTCCCGTGGCTGTCTGCAGGGCGATGGGCTTTTCAATGAAAATATGCTTGCCTGAAAGCGCGGCCTTTTCAAACTGATCGTCCTGGGCGAACGGCGGCAGGCAGATGAAGAGAATGGTAAAATCGGCCGACTCAAGCATCTTCCCAAAACTGTCGAATATGGCGGCGCCCTTTATTCCCATATCCGCCGTAAATTTTTCGGACGCGGCCCTGTCGGCGTCGCAGACAGCGGTAACAGGTATCCCAAGTTCCCTGAGCGAGGCAAAATGTCTTCTGCCCATACCGCCCGTTCCAAGAATCGCGGCTTTACAGATCATGGCATCTCCTTATCCCTTTACGGCGCCGGCCGTAATGCCGGCGATAAAACTTCTCTGGAATATCATATACACGACAATGATGGGCAGAGTACAGATCGTTACCCCTGCGGCTATCAATGTCTGATCCGACGTATGTTCACCCCTGAAATAGTTAAGCCCAAGGGGCATGGTTCTAAGCCTGTCCGAATAGATCATGATAACGGGCAGAAGGTAGTCGTTCCAGCTCCACATGAATTCAAAGATGAGGAGGGAGATCAGGGCGGGTTTGGTGAGGGGGGCCATGATGTGAAACCATGTGCGGAATTTGCCGCATCCGTCCATGGAAGCGGAATCGGCAAGTTCACCGGGAAGATCCCGGTAAAACGCCCGCATCATAAAACAGGAAAAGGGCATAGCCATGCCGAAGTAAGGGAGTATCAGGGCGAATCTGGTATTGACAAGGCCGAAGCGGTTAAGATTGTAATAGACGGGAATAAGCATGGCCTGTATGGGGATCATCATGCCAACGAGGACAGCCGTAAATATCAGATCCCGGTATTTCCATCTGAGCTTCCCAAAGGCAAAACCCGCAAGGGACGCGAGGATCAGTACAATAAAAACACGGGGAATGGCGACGAGTATGCTGTTTACCATATAGATACTCATTTTCCCGGAGGACCACGCCTTGATGATGTTGTCAAAGGTAAAACCCTTTGGCATTGCGAAGGGATCCGGGTTTGCCGGATCCGCCGTCCGTAACGCGGCGAACCACATCCACAAGAGCGGCATGACGGCTACAAAAACAAAAAACATGAGGACCAGCCATGTGACTAGTCTTGGCAGGTACCATGCGGCCGGCTTTATTCGTCCCATAGTTTATTCCTTTTCCATAGCGCGCATATAGAGAGTGGAACACACCGCTATGACAACCGCGAGGACAATCGCCACTGCGGCGCCGTACCCGTATTCGTTCATGAGGAAAGCCCTTGAATACATATAGGTGGAGACAACCTCGGACGAATGATACGGGCCGCCTTTTGTCATGATCATGATAATGTCGAATACCTTGAATGATCCTATCAGTGAATTGAGTACAAGGAGCGTAATCGTTCCCTTGATTGCGGGGACAATCACATGTACAAAGATCTGGACAAAATTGGCCCCTTCCAGAATCGCTACTTCAAGATAATCGTTGTCTATTCCCTGTATCGCCGCGAGAAAGACGGTCATGTTGAAGCCGAAAGCGGTCCAGCTTCCGGCAATGACGAGGGACCAGATCACAAGATTCGGATCACCCAGGAAATCAATTCTATCGGCTCCGGGGATGCCTGTTGCCACAAGAAAACGCTCCAGAATGCCGAATACGGGATTGTAGATCCAGCCCCACACAATGCCTACCGCGACCAGTGAAACAACATTGGGCATGAAGTAGGTAAGGCGGTACAGCAGTTTTGCTTTTACAAAAGGCCGCGAGATCAGGGTGGCAAGGATGAGACCCAGAAACACCGGCACAAAAATCGTAAAGAGGATCCAGATTACGTTGTTTCCGATGGCCCTGTAAAACACCGGATCGGTAAATATGCGGCGGTAATTTTCAAGACCAATGAAGATCATTCCGGGGGACGCCCCGTTCCAGCGGTGGAAACTGATATTTACCGTTCCGAAGATCGGGACAACGACAAAAAGAATATAAAAAAGAACAGCCGGCGCTGCAAAGGCAAAACAGCCGAGCCAATTACCCGCGTTTTTAACGGATGCTGTCCTGTTCATTATATTCCCTTTCGTGCGCTTGGGAAACCGGCCGGTTTCCCGAGCGCGCTTTTACAAGGCTATTCGACGGTATAGTTCCCGGCGGCTATGTCTTCTTCCAGTGCCTTTTGTTTCTCGGCCATGGCCTGCGCTCCTGTAATACGGCCGGCGAGGATTCTCTGAACATAATTTTTGGTTACGTCGTTTACCAGCGGGGGCATGAGCACGTCAATATTTTCGCCAAGGGTGTCCGCCGCGTTTATTTCTTCGACAACTTCCCTGAAGAGGGGAGCAAGGTTCCACGAACTGTAGTTTACATTGACTACCGAGGGGATCATTGAATGCTCATACCAGATCTTCACTGACTCGGGTGAAAACAAGAAGTCAAGAAAAGACGCCGTCTCATCGGGATACTTTGTCTTTGCGTTGATCACCACGGCTTCGCCCAGTCCTCCGGGGGGACAGCTTGGAATATCCGGTTTTCCCGGGGGCAGATAGAAGAAGCCCACGTCATCCCCCATCTTGTCGACAAAATTTCCGATTACCCAGGTTCCCGTTACCCGCATGGCGCAATTTCCGGTTGTGAAAAGGGCGTTGGCGTCATCATGTCCCATGCTGTTGATCTGATCATTGGTTAATCCTGACGCGGCAAATTCGGCGAGCCTGTCCATGGCGGAAGCCAGCGCGGGATCGGTCCACTTGATCCGCGTCGCCACCGCGTCTTTTACCTTTTGAGGTCCGGCAAAACTGTTCAGCCACACAGACTCAAAGTGGAAGCCGGGCCACTGATCCCTGTCGTCAAGGACCATAGGGATCACCCCCGCGTTCCTCAGCGCCGAACAGACGGCGATAAATTCGTCGTAGGTTTCGGGAGGGACAAGACCGTTTTGCCTGAACATTCTTGAATTATAAAAAACTCCGAGCATTTCAAGCTCGTTCGCTATGCCGTAGAGCTTCCCGCCTTCGTACCTTGTTTTTTCAAGGGCCCAGTCAAAGAACCTGGAATTCCAGTTGTACTTTTGGGCATAGGGGGAAAGATCCAGTGCCATTCCCGTGTTTGCGAGGACTCCCAGATATCCCGCGCCCGCGTCATAACTGAAAATGTCGGGTCCTTCACCCGAGTTGATAGCCGGCTTGATTGTAGCCCGGAGATCCTCATTCCCAAAAGCGGAACGGGTGATCCTGATACCCGGATTGGCCGCCTGGAAATTCGAGATGATTGTGTCTATCATCGCCGCTCCTACGCCCTCTGTCCTGAGATCCCAGAAGACCAGTTCCACAGGTCCTGTCCCGGCGTTTTTTTTACCGCATGAGGCCGCGATTAAAAGAACACAAAGAAACGGAATAACAGATGTTGCATACCTGTAAAATTTACTCACGTTTTTCATTTTTACAACTCCTTGAAAAAAGGGTAAGATATAACACATATTGTGTTATCCCCGGTATCAGTGAAGATTAATCCCCATTTTTGCCTGCTGTCAAGAAAAAACAATATGAAATTAAAAAATAATTTAATCCGCGGTCAATCGTTATACAGAAATACAGATTTATTTTTCACTTTTACAGGTGGAGTGATTTGCATTTGACAAACATCCAGTCATCGCATATTCTTTTGACATGGACGGGGCGCGGAATATCCGGCCTGTTACCAGTGCGCGTACAGGGGGAACCATGAAAAAGATAGCTTTTATAGGCGCCGGCAGTTTCGGTTTTACGCGGAATCTTGTACGGGATATATTAACGTTTCCTGCGTTTCGGGACGCGGAAATAGCGCTCATGGACATTGACGGGGAAAGGCTTGATTTTATCAGAAAGGCGTGTGAACGGATTGTCGCCCTGGGGAATTATCCGGCAAAGGTAAGCGCTGGCCTTGACAGGGCCGCGGCGCTTAAAGGCGCCGACGGGGTGATCATCACGATTCTCGCGGGGGGGCCGGAAGTTTTCCGTACCGATATAGAGATCCCCGCGGCCAGGGGCATTGACATCAACGTCGGGGACACGAGGGGACCTTCGGGGATTTTCCGGTTTCTAAGAACGGCGCCCGTGATGCTGGAGATATGCCGTGACATTGAGAAGTACTGTCCTGACGCCCTTGTTCTCAACTATACCAATCCCATGGCCATGCTCTGCAGGTACCTGCAGGAGAAGACATCGCTCGGATTAACCGGTCTCTGCCACAGCGTACAGGGAACCGCCGAAATGCTTGCCCGGTGGATAGGCGCGGACATGAAGGATATTTCTTATGTATGCGCGGGAATCAACCATCAGGCCTTCTACCTTGAATTCAAAAATAAAGACAGGGACGCGTATCCGTCCATACGGGAGGCGGTGGAAAGGCCTGGGGTATACAACGAGGAAATAGTACGCTGCGAGATGTTCAAACACTTAGGCTACTTTCCCACCGAATCTTCGGGGCACAATTCCGAATATAACCCTTGGTTCCGCAAAACCGCCGCCGATATTGAAAAGTACTGCACGCACGGAACGGGCTGGAATCCCGGAGTCCACGCCTACATCCTTGACGAGTATCTTTCCAGGGAGAAGACATGGAAGGATGATATAAGGAAATGGCTTTCAGGCGATACTGTTGAACTTGAGCGGGGCCGCGAATACGCCGCGTATATTTTCAACGCGGTTTTCGGCGACAACACCCTCTTTCAGTTTAACGGCAATGTGCGGAATTTCGGTCTTATCGACGGGCTTCCCGAAGGGGCCTGCGTGGAGGTGCCCGCGTTGGCGGGCAGGGGCGGCATACAGCCCATACGGGTGGGGAAACTCCCGCCGCAGCTTGAACTCCTCACCGGCATCAACTCGCGTTGCGAGGAACTGGCCGTCCGGGGCTGTATCGAAGGCGATCGCGGGATGATCTATCACGCCGTTCTTTTTGATCCCCTGACGGCGGCGCGGCTTGACATGGAAAAGACACAAAAGATGGTGGACGAAATGTTTGAGGCGGGAAAGGGTTATCTGCCGCATTTCACCGCTCGAGTTTAGCGGTCATCTCGATATTCTGCCTGTAGTTGCCGAAATTTTCCCCAAAGAGGTTTATGCCTCCCGCGTACTCGGCGTCTTCCTTGATCCCTATCTTGAACGAGATGTAGTTGCCTTCCCGTATATGGAGGTTTTCCAGGCTGCATTCCGAGGTTTTTCGTCCGTCCCCGAAACAGCCGTCCCGGCTTATTTCAAGCCGGTGCAGTTCCCCGTACTGGGTGGAGTTGTCCGGCCACCATGCCGGATTGTACAGCCCCCGCGTTCCGCCGTAGTCCCCGGCGCTGTGGAACGTGAACGTTTCAATGCCGTTAATCCAGACCGTAATGTCGCTGGGCCAGTCGTTGTTGTAACCGGGCGCTTCCGAGCATGCCTCAAAGGAAAACCGCAGTTCAAGGATCTTTTCCGTTTTGAGAAAGTAATTGGAAAAACGGTATTCAAGAAAACCCGTCCTGAACCAGACAATCTGGGCGTGCACGCGGTTCGGACTGTAAAACGAGGATTCGGAATCCTCAACGCCTATGTAGGATCTTTTTCCGGCCATTCCGCAGGGCTTTGATACCAGGCAGTCAAAGTAGTTTCCAAGCGGCATGTTGTACCCGACATCTTTGGCCGGCTTTCCGCTGTTCTTCCTGTGGTACAGGTTAAGGTACACGTCCTCGGCATCGATGGCGCATATTTTCTGCGCGCCCCGCAGTCCCGGCTTTTCTTCGGTAAAGATGAGCGCCGCCTTTTCCAGCACCCTGACATGGAGCGCCGCCGAAGACAGAGGCAGTGCAAAGCGTTCCGCCAGTTCGCTGATGTTCATGCCGGCGGATTTTTCCACGAGGTATTGCAGCATGCGCAGGCGGATGGGGGAAGAAAGCGCCTTGAAAACAGCCGCGGATGTCTCGGGCTGGCCAAGCTCAAGGTTTATTCGGTTTTTCACGGCGTTCCCCTTTGGCGCTTTTCCCGGCGGTTTTTACAGCCGGTACAGGCTGCTGACTTTCCGCTCGTTGATCTCCTTTATGATCCCCGGCTCAATCTTGAAGTTGCGGTCCGCGTCCATGAGGCCGTTTATTTCCTGCTGAACATCGGTCACCTGCGTGTAGCAGTACCCGCAGACGGCGTCCGTTTTTTTGATGGCCGTCGTTATGGCGTCAAAGCGCCTGGTGAATTCTTCCTTTGTGTTCACCTTGTTGCCGTAGCCCCACCCCGGTTTTCCGTTGTTAAAGGCGATGCCGCCGAATTCGCTGATGATGACAGGCTGTCCCCGGTATTTGAAGCCGTCCGAGAACGCGGATTTGGTCGTGCTGTGGTAGATGAGGTTGTCGAGTATTTCCTCAAGGTATTCCCCGTACCTTTCAAGAAAATCATCTCCCTTTTCCTCGTAATCGTGAAGGGTGATGATGTCGGAAACCGTATGTTCCCATCCGTCGTTGACTATGACGGGGCGGTATTTGTCGTACGACTTTGTCAGGTGGTAGATCGCTTCGGTAAAATGCTGCTGCTGCCTGTCCGTCTTTATCCGGGGAACGCCCCACGATTCGTTAAAGGGCGTCCAGGTAATTATTGAAGGATGATTGTAATTCTGCCTTACAACTTCCATCCATTCGCGGGTAAACATCGTTACCGCGTCGTCGCCGTACAGGTAGGCGGCGGCCATTTCGCTCCACACAAGAAGTCCTTTTACATCCGCCCAGTAAAGAAATTTTTCATCTTCAATCTTCTGGTGTTTCCGCACGCCGTTGTAGCCCATAGCCATGATCCCGTCTATGTCTTTTTTGAGGGCTTCCTCGTCCGGGGGGGTAAGGTGGCTTTCCTTCCAGTACCCCTGATCAAGAATGAGGCGCTGGTAAAGGGGGGTTCCGTTAAGGAGAATGTTCGAGCCGTCTATCCGTATTTCCCGCATGCCAAAGTAGGAGCGGACCTCGTCAATGATCGTTCCGTTTTCAAGGAGGCGGAAAACAATGTCGTACAGATGGGGATGTCCGGGCGTCCAGGTGAAGACGCCCCATTCGTAGACGCCGGGGGCAAGAAGATGTACGCCCGTTTTTACGCGGCGGGCGGAAACGGGAACGGAGACAGAGGCGATGTATTTGTCCCCGAAGGAAATTTCCGCCTCAAGTTCAAGGCCGCTTCCGCACGGCGCGTCGACAAGGAATTCAAGGTCGATTTTTTCTTCCCGCACAAGGGGGGTCATCTTTACCGAATCTATGCGCTTTTCAGGGACAAATTCCAGCCAGACCGTTTTCCATATTCCCGTGGTCTGCACGTACCAGCAGTCGAAGTTTTCGTCCTTCCACCGCTGCTTGCCCCGGGGCTGCGCCACGTCGAAGGAATCTTCCACGCGGACGGCGATCCCGTTTTTTCCGTCCGAAAGAAGGGACGTAATGTCAAAGGAAAAGCGGGCGTAGCCGCCGTCGTGGGAACCGGCGAAGGTTCCGTTGACCCAGAGGCGGGTGTTGTAATCACAGCCCTCAAAGTGGATAAGGGTGCGTCCGCCCCGCGCGGGACGGGCGGCGATCTCCCGCCTGTACCAGACCACATCGTGCCGCGCGGATTCGCCTATGCCGCTTGCCGGGGTTTCAAAGGTAAAGGGAACCTGGATTTTTTTCCCCAGGGGAAAGGAACGGAACCAGGCCGCGCCGATTCCTTCGTTTTTGTCGTCAAAGGCGAAATCCCAGGAACCGTTAAGGTTTTCCCAGGAATTCTTGTCCCGCACAAACTGGGGACGGGGATAGTGAGGCTGATAACACTTCATGGCGACCTTCCCGCGGCCGTCTTTACGGCGGCGTAGTATAATGATAATTACATAAAAAATGTAATTATTATCGAATAGTAACGGCGAATGCGGTCTTTTGTCAAGAAAAACAAACGAATTTTGAAAAATTTTCGTTGACACGGTATAAAATCTGTATTATCCTTTCAAAATCAAGGATAATGGTACATAATAATTGTAATTAATTCAGAATTTATGTAGCATTATTACTATCATTTTGTATGGAGGAGTTATGAAATTCAAAGTTCTGTTCGCGGTTATGCTGGCCGCGCTTCTTGTCCCGTCCGGTCTTTTTGCCGGACCCGGTCAGCAGCAGGGGGGCGGGGGCGCGGCGGTCAGCGTCAATGAGGACGGTACCGTCAACAACCCGGAAGATGTGGCTGTCGATAGAAACAAACTGGTATTTTGGTCGCTCTTTTCGGGCGGGGACGGCGCCTGGATGGACCGGATCATCGCCAATTACAACGCCACAAACCCGACGAAACAGGTCCAGTCCATCATGCTTGTGTGGGCGGATTACTACACCAAATTCGGCACCGCTGTCGCCGCGCGGCGCGGGCCGGATATAGGGGTTTCCCATATTTCCCGCCTTCCTGAACTTGTGGAACAGGGAATGGTTATCGCCATTGATGATTACGCCGCCGGCGCCAGGATCAACTGGAGCGACTATACTCCCGCCATGATCGATGGCATTACCTTCAACGGCAAAAAATACGCCATGCCTCTGGATACCCACGCGGAAATCATGTACATCAACGTTGACAAGCTGCGGGCCGCCGGGGTTCCCCTGCAGAACAACCAGATACAGGTGGGCAGCGCCGCGGAATTCAAGGCCATACTGGACAAGATCAAGCCGACCCTCAAACCGGGTGAAACGGCGCTTTCCCTTCCCCAGAAAGGGGATGATCCCTACCGGTTCTGGTGGGCAAGCTATTTCCAGATGGGCGGAACCCCGCTTGTAAACGCCGCGGGAACCCAGGTAACCTTTGACAGGACCGTCGCCGTCAGGGCCATGGATTATGTCAAAAGCCTGTGGACCGACGGGTATATTCTTCCGGGCATTGAGGATCACCAGAGGTTCTTCCAGGGCGGAAGCGCGGCCCTCGTCGTTACCGGCACCTGGGCGACAGGGGTGTTAAGCAGCACGCAGGGTCTTTCCATAGGCGCCCAGCCTTTCCCAAGGCTCTTTGGAACCAACGACGCCCAGTGGGCCGACGCCCATGTCTTTACCATTCCCGCCAAGCAGTCGCGCTCGGCCGCGGATACGCAGGCGGCGGTCAACTTCATCAACTGGGCCGCGACCTCCGGGGCGGCGACCTGGGCCGAATCGGGCCAGATTCCCTCGAATCTGCCTGTTCTGCAGAGTTCCGCTTTTACCGCGCTTCCCTACAGGAGCGATTACGCCAGAGCCGCGTCCACCGCGGTGCTTCCCTCCAAGAACGTTCACTTTGGAAGTTTCAAGGATTCAATGATCAAGAACCTTGACCTGGTATGGAACAATCAGGCGACTTCTTCCGTGGCGGCCCAGAATATCTTTGACGAGATTCAGTCGGCAATCAACAACTAGAAAGCACTGTCCATAACGTCCGCGTTATGGACGGACTTCCGTGAAGTCAGGCGCTTTGCCGTTCAGAAAGCCCAGGCTTTCTGAACGGCCGCTTTTCGGGGGAAGGCGCATGAAAGGCAAAGACAGGCATATTGGAAGCAGAACGGCGACGGCTTTTGCTTTTTTGTTTCCGTTTCTGGTTCTTTACACCCTGTTTATCATCTGGCCCGTGATACAGGGAATTTACGTCAGCCTGCACAGGTGGGGCCTCATGGGGAAGATCCGTTTTCTGGGTATTTCCAACTATACCCGTTTTCTTTCCGACAAATTTTTCTGGGCGTCCCTGTGGAACACAACATGGTTTGTCATTATTTCCGTTCCCCTGCTCGTTTTCGGCTCGCTTGTTTTGGCGCTCCTCGCGAACCGGAAAACGCCGCTGCAAAAATACCTCAGAATCGCGTACTACGTTCCCAACGTGCTGTCCGTTTCGGTCATCTCCTGGATGTTCAGGATCATGGCGTCCCCCTATCAGGGGTTTTTCAGCACCCTGTTCCATTCCCTGGGCATACTCAGGCCAAATCAGGAGATCATGTGGCTTACCGAGCCGAATTTGATCTGGGTAATAGTTACCTCGTCCACCGTGTGGTGGACAAGCGGTTTCAGCATGATGTTGTACATCTCCGCCCTGCAGGACATTCCCCTTCAGGTGTACGAGGCGGCGGATATAGACGGGGCGTCAAAGGGGCTTCAGCTCTGGAGGATAACCCTGCCCCTTCTCAAGTCAACCATTTACCTTGTGCTCCTTCTCCAGATCATAGCGTCCTTTAAAATATTCGGGCAGATATTCATGATCTCAGGCGGCGGTCCCGGCAATCTTACCCGGCCGCTTATCCAGTATATTTACGAGTCGGCCTTTGCCAAAAACGAAATGGGTTACGCGTCGGCCATGTCGTACGCGCTGTTCCTTGTTCTGGTTGTCCTTTCGGTTATCCAGATAAAATTCCAGAACCGGAGGGAAAAGGCATGACACGTTTGTCGCGAAAGGCCGGGGGACCCGGCGGCGTTCTGTTGACGCTTTTTTCCGTTGTCGTATCGGTTGTTTTTCTTACTCCTGTTATATGGACTTTTGTCGTTTCGCTTAAATTTGAAGGCACTCCCATCAGGTCAGGTTTCGACTGGTTCAAGCCTCCCTACACCTTTGAAAATTATCCCTTCATCATCTTTGGAAGCAAGGTGCCCGTGTGGTTTCTTAACAGCGTTATCATTGCCGCGGCCGCCACTCTCCTCTGCGTGTTTTTTTCGGCGCTGGCCGCGTATCCGCTTGCCCGAATGAAGTTTATAGGAAAAGACAAGCTCTTTTTTTATTTTCTCATGGGACTCATGGTGCCCACCGAGGCGACCATTGTTCCCCTCTTTATTACGGCCAATTCCCTTTATCTCATTGACAATTACGCCGGGATGATACTCCCTATTATCGCCGGCTCCATGAACCTTATCATCATGACAGGTTTCTTCAAAGGCATACCCCACGATCTTGTCGAAAGCGCGCAGATAGACGGGGCAAGGCATTTTACGATTTTTTCCCGCATCATCATGCCCCTTTCAAAAACCGTGCTGGTAACGGTGAGCATCTTCGCCTTCATGGGAAGCTGGAACAATTACCTCTGGCCCCTTTTGTGCGCCATGAGCGAGCGGATGTTTACCCTGCCTGTGGGCATTCCCACGCTGATGAACACCTATGTCCAGGATTATGTCGTTCCCTGTACCGCGAACATGGTCGCGTCGATTCCGGCCATACTGGTATTTCTGATCTTTGAGCGGCAGATTACCCAGGGCATCGCCATGTCGGGAATCAAAGGATAAGTAAAAGGGCCCAGGGCGCGGGGTAACAATATCCTCAAAGGAACACGGGGCGCGGCGGGTTTTCGCCTTCCGCCGCCCTTCCTTTCTCCGCCCCGAACTGGGCCCGGTACAGTTCCGCGTACATGCCCCCCGCGGCGAGAAGCTCGTCGTGCCGTCCCGTTTCGCGTATCCCCTCGTCGTCAATGACGATGATTTTTTCCGCGTTTTTTATCGTGGAAAGGCGGTGGGCAATGACGAGGGTGGTCCTTCCCCTGGAGAGCTTTTCAAGGGATTCCTGTATTTTAAGCTCGGTGGCCGAATCAAGGGCGCTTGTGGCCTCGTCAAGGATCAGTATGGGCGGGTTCTTGAGGAAGATCCGCGCTATGGCGATCCGCTGGTTCTGTCCGCCCGAAAGGGTAACGCCGCGCTCTCCTGCTATCGTGTCGTAACCGTCCGGCATGCGGATTATCTCTTCGTGTATTTCGGCTTTTTTCGCCGCCCCGACAATCTCTTCTTCCGCCGCGTCTATTCTTCCGTACGCTATGTTTTCCCGTATGGTTCCGGCGAAGAGGAACACGTCCTGCTGTACAATGCCTATGCTTCGCCGCAGCGCCTCAAGCTGTATGTTCCGTATATCGATGCCGTCTATGGTAATGCTTCCCTCCCGTATTTCGTAGAACCGGGGCAGGAGGTGGCAGAGACTTGTCTTGCCGCTTCCCGACGGGCCCACGAGCGCGCAGAGTGAACCCGCGGGAATGTCAAAACTTATATTTCTTAAAACCGTGACGCCGTTGTTGTAGGCGAAGCTCACGTTCCTGTACGAAATGTCCCCGCGTATGGTTCCGGGGTTTACCGCGCCGGGGGCGTCCTTGATGTCGGGCTCTATGTTCATGATTTCAAGGAAACGGCTGAATCCCGCCATGCCGGTGGTGTACTGTTCCACAAAATTCTGGAGCCGCCTTACCGGCATAAGAAAGGCCGCGATGAAAAGATTGCACGTGACAAGTTCGGGAAGCGTCATTTTTCCCTTCATGACAAGAAATCCTCCCGATGCCAGGACGATGACATTGAGCAGATGGATGAGGAATTCAAACTTTGCCTGAAAAGTCGCCATGGAAAAATAGTAGTTTTTTTTGGCGAGCTTGAAATTTTCATTGCCCCCGTGGAATTTGCTTTTTTCGTACGATTCGTTGGTAAACGCCTTTGCCACCCTCGCCCCTGAAATGCTCGATTCAAGGGACGCGTTTATTTCCGCGGTGCGCTCCTTTACCCTCCGCGACGCCTTGAGGAGGCCGCTTCTGGAACGCAGTATGTGGAAGATCGCAAGCGGCATGACGATGACGAATATCAGCGCTATTTCCTGGCGTATGAAAAAAACAAGGAGAATGGATCCCAGAAGCGTAAGGACAGAAATAAAAAGGTCCTCGGGCCCGTGATGTGAAAGCTCCGTTATCTCGAAAAGATCCGTGGTGACGCGGGACATGATCTGCCCTGTCCTGTTTGTATCGTAAAACGAAAAGGAAAGTTTCTGCAGATGGCCGAAGAGATCCCTCCGCATGTCGGCCTCGATGCGGGCGCCCACGGTGTGTCCCCAGTAGGTGACAAACCAGGTAAAGCCCATACGGAGGAGGTACAGGCACACCATGAGGGCGATCATGACAAAAAACGCCCGGAAAAGTCCGCCGGGCAGGAGCCTTTCAAGGGTGAATTTGGTCATCATGGGAAAGGCCAGATCGGCGCCGGCCGTAAGGGAGGCGCATACCATGTCGGCGGCAAAGAGTTTCCGGTGGGGGCGGTAATATGACGCGAAAATACGGAACGTATTCCAAGCGGCGCGCGCGGAACGCGGCGCATCCTTAACAAAGGATGTTTTTTGTGTCATTATCTTTAGTGTACCTGAATTGGAGGCAATCATGAAGACCCTTGTCGTTTACTATTCTCTGGATGGCAATACCGCCCTTGTCGCGGCGGAACTTGGAAGGATACTTGGCGCCGATCTTCTGGAGCTCAAGTTTGCCGGAGGAGAAAAACGGACGGGGCCCGCCAAATACATTTGGGGCGGGAAGATGGTGTTTTCCCATGAAAAACCCGCCCTTAAGCCGTATACCGCGGATCTCTCCGCCTACGATCTTGTCGTTCTGGGCGGACCGGTCTGGGCGGGATCCCCCTCTCCCGCGCTGGTTTCGTTTTTGTCGGAAACGGGGATGACCGGAAAGAAGACGGCGATCTTCTGCTGCCACGGGGGAGGGAAGGGGAAGGCCCTTTCGAAATTGAGGACCCTGCTCGCCGGGAACGAAATCGCCGGCCAGGCGGATTTCAGGAATCCTGTCAGGGGCGGTCCTGAAACCTGGGAATCAAAGGCGGCCGACTGGGCAAACCGGCTTTCCCCCGGAACCGCCGGGCATCCGGGGACAAGCTCCCGCGCGTCCTGAAGTTTCTCCGGGGCGGCCGGTCTATTCGACGGCGTCAATTGTTCCGCCGCCTATCACGTAGTCCCCGTCGTAGAGCACAGCCGCCTGCCCCGGAGTAACGGCCCGCGCCGCCTCGTCAAACTCGACGCGGATTGAATCGGCGCCGGTCTGTTCCGCGACGGCGCCGGCCTCTTTCGAAAGGTAGCGTGTCTTTACCGTGACGCGCATGGGCCTTTCGATGCGCCTTACCGCGATGAGGTTTATGTCCGACGCGGTGAACGCCTTCGAGTAAAGGGAAGATTTGGGCCCCAGCGTCACGGTGTTGCCTCCGGCCGATTTGGCGCATACATACGCGGGGTAATTCAGGGCCAGGCCGAGCCTTCGCCTCTGGCCTATGGTATAGCGGATGATCCCCCGGTGGCTTCCCAGAACATTCCCTTCGGTATCCACGATGTTTCCCTTGGGGTATTTTTTTCCCGTGTACGTTTCGATAAAGGCCCCGTAGTCGCCGCCCGAAACAAAACAGATGTCCTGGCTGTCCTCTTTTTTCGCGTTGATAAACTCTTTTTCAAGGGCTATTTTTCTTGTTTCTTCCTTTGTCATGTCCCCAAGGGGAAAGACGGTGCGCGCCAGTTCTTCCTGCGTAAGGGCGTACAGCACATAGGTCTGATCCTTTTTGGGATCTTTCGAGCGGCGGAGCAGTGCGCGGCCGCTTCCGTCTTTTTCGACACGGGCGTAATGGCCTGTCGCCACCGAGTCAAAATCAAGCTGCCGCGAACGGAGGAGCAGCGCCTTCCATTTGATGTAGCGGTTGCAGTCTATGCAGGGATTGGGCGTTCCCCCCGATTCATAGACGGCGACAAAACGGCGTATGACTTCGTTTTCAAAGGCTTCGGTAAAGTTGAGCGTATAGTGGGGAATGCCCAGCCGGTACGCGGTGTCTTTGGCGTCGTTCACGTCCTTGAGGGAACAGCAGCGGCTGCCTTCGCCGTAGAGCTTAAGCGTAACGCCTACGCAGGTAGAGCCCCTTTCAAGCATCAGGGCCGCCGCCACCGAGCTGTCCACCCCTCCTGACATGGCGATTATTGTTTTCGGGGGAATGGGGGTCATTGGCCTCTGGTCCGCGCGTTCATGAAGGCGTTGACGCTTTCCTCGCAGGAACGCATGGCAAGAATTGTCTTTTCAATGAGGGCGTCAAGCTCCCATCCCAGCATGGCCGCCCCCTTTTCGATAACGTCCCTGGAGCAGCCCGCCGCGAAATTGAGCGCCCTGAACTTTTTCTTTACGGATGTGACTTCCATGTCCCTGACGCTTTTTGACGGCCTTATGACGGCGGCGGCCCAGATAAGGCCGGTAAGTTCATCCGAGGCGTAAAGGACTTTCTCCATTGTATGTTCGGGTTTTACCTGGACGGTAAGCTCGTAGCCGTGGCTGCATACCGCGTGTATCAGATCCTTATCCGCCCCGCCTGCTTCAAGCAGTTCGGCCGCCTTGACGCAGTGTTCGCCCGGATATTCCTCAAAGTCAATGTCGTGAAGGAGGCCCGCGTTTCCCCAGAATTCCTTTTCGCCTGCGAAACCCAGTTCCCCGGCGTACCACTTCATGACCCCTTCCACCGTCAGGGCATGCCGCAGGTGAAAGGGATCCTTGTTGTATCTGGTTAAAAGTTTCCACGCTTCTTCGCGGGAAAGGGATGATTTCACGAGGCCCTCAGTAATTTTCCGCCCTGATCTGGAAATAGGCTTTGGGATGCTTGCAGACGGGGCAGAGTTCCGGCGCCTTTTTTCCTATGACGACGTGCCCGCAGTTTGCGCACTGCCAGATCTGATCCCCCTCGCGCGAGAATACAAGGTTCCCCTCGATATTGGCCAGGAGTTTTTTGTACCGTTCCTCGTGTTCCTTTTCGATTTTCCCGACAAGCTCGAAAAGGGCGGCAATCCCGGTAAAGCCTTCTTCCCTGGCTTCCTTCGCGAAACTTGCGTACATTTCGGTCCACTCGTAATGCTCGCCGGCGGCGGCGTCCTTGAGGTTTTGCCTGGTGTCAGGCACCGTGTCCCCGTGGAGGAGCTTGAACCAGATTTTCGCGTGTTCCTTTTCGTTTCCCGCCGTCTCCCTGAAAATGGCTCCAAGCTGCACGTAACCGTCCTTTTCGGCCTTTGAGGCATAGTAAAGGTATTTGGTGTGCGCCTGTGATTCCCCGGCAAAAGCCGCCTCGAGGTTCTTTTTGGTCTTTGACCCTTCAAGTTCCATGGTATGCTCCTCTCTGTTATGGTAGGTATATAGTAGCGCCGGTGATTTCAAAATTACAAGCGGGCGGCCGGATGAAAAGAGGATTTACCACAGACCACTGCTGTCCGGCATTGCCGGACAGCTTGGGAGTTTTCGCGGAGCGAAAACTCCACGCTAACCCTACGAACCTTTACGAACTTGTTGTTTGAAATTACAGCGCGCCCTGAATTCGGCGACAGGTACTGGAATTCGGGAATTAAAGAGGAAAAATAACCCACCGAGTTATCCGCAATGGCGCCTGGCGCCGAAATTCCGCACTGGTTAATCCTCTTTTCTTAAAACAGATCGGAGTGGGATCCGGTGCGGACAAAGGTAACGCTCATGTCTTGCGGGTCAATTTCATAAATAGAGTTGTTCAATAACTTCAGTTATTGAACAAATTCCGCTTCAAAACGCGATTTTGTAAAAATCGCAAGACTTGTTTGGTAACCAACCGGGTTACTAAACAAGTCCAATGAGCAGCCAATCTCCCTGAATATGACACTCACGGCTGCCTTCCCAAGTACCGTGAAGCTGATGGTCCCGGCGTTCCGGGGGCAAAGGCTGTTCGTTGACAAGCATAGCCATCACATCAGCAAGTTTTTTCATATCTCTGCCGCGTTTCCGCGCAAGAGCAAATTCTTGCTTGAACTTGTTGGAATAGACAGGTTCAAGCATGGTTCAGTTTTGGAGGCTTTCGAGCATTTCTTCAAGGGAATGAAAACGGTTGGCCGGAATTTCACCGCGTCTCATTGCCCTGCCTTCCTCGATAGCCGCGATTGTCTCCGCATTGGGGGTGTAATCTTTGGCGGCGCAGAGGGGACATTCCTCCTGAGAGAACACCAGTACCACGTTTGTTATACCACTCGGTACGGTTTCCGGCAGGTCAATGAAAAGCCGCCTGTCGGCGGGAATATCAACAGTTTTCTGTATCGCAATCATAGTTCCAAGTATACTACACAAATACCGCGCTTCTCAAGGCGGATGGAAACACAAGGGCGCCTGGCGCCGCTCGCCTGGAGTTTTACGGCATCCAAACTACGCGCCGCCCTGAAACTACGCACAACCGCCGTAAAACTCCCCAGACAAAAACCCGAAAGGGTTTTTGTCACGGGACAATCGCGCTCACGATGTCGCCGAACTTGCCTTTGACCCCTTCGCGTTCGATTTCCCAGCGGCCGGCCATGTAGATCCGGGCGCCCCGGTCGCCTTCTTCGAAGGTGAGGATAAGGGGGCTTTTCGTGTCAAAGGCCGATTCGATGAGGTCTTTTTCGATGTTTTTGGGGACAAAGCCCGGAGGCGCCTTGGCCCATCGCAGCTCCAAGCCGTGTACGTCCGCGGGTTTTCCCCGGTGGGAGCTGCCATTGTCGCGGTAATCGACGACTATCTGCCGGGGGACCCCCGCGCGGGGTTCGAGTTCCGGCACGGTGGAGGGCGCGGGAATTTCCGGGCGGCGGGGCTTTTTGTTGTGCACCCCCACTTCCTCGCGCTCTTTGTTCGTTACCTGGCAAAGTCCGAAGGACTTTGCCTTGGGAGTTTTGGCTATGCCAAAACTCCACGCATCACTTTACGGAGTTTGCGCAAAGCGCAAACTCCAAGCCCAAAACGCACAGCGTTTTGGGCCAGCCACTGGCCCACAAAGGGGCGGATAACGTCCGTTACGGCGGCGGCGCGGGCCTCGTCTTTTGCCAAGGTTTCGGCGGGGGTATGGGGTTTCAGCGTAGGGGTGTAGGCCGTGTACCAGGCGGCGTAGGCGCCGGTAAGGAGGGTCACTTCCGAGGCGGGGATGTGGGTCCATTCGGGGGATTGCCCGGTGGTCTTGGCGTTTACGTACTGGGTCAGGTTCTTGAACCAGATGTCGAAATCTTTGTCGTTAACGGGGATGTAATCGTGAAATTGCGCCATATCATGCTCCTTTGCCAAAGCCCCTTTGGGGCTTTGGCTTGGGAGTTTTGCGGCGGCAAGGCGCTGTTTGAAGGCGCTTTGTTGTTTGTAACCGCAAAACTCCATGCATACGGTACCAGTTACCGGTATGAAGTGATTCCATACCGGTATGCAGGGGTTCCATACTGGTATGAAGTGATTCCATACCGGTATGAAACGGTTCCATACCGGTATGAAGTGATTCCATACCGGTATGAAATGGTTCCATACCGGTTTGGAATGGTTCCGTACCGGTATGAAGTGATTTCATACCGGTATGAAACGTGACAAAGGACCTTTGGCCCTTATGTCTTGGGAGTTTTGCGGCGGCACAGCGCTGTTTGAAGGCGGCGCGTTGTTTGTAACCGCAAAACTCCATGCGCCCTTGCCTATCCCAAACGGTGTCAGACACCATTGCGTTCCCCAAACGGTGTCAGGCACCCGTGCGTTTTCAAGGGACGTAGGTGTCGGTGCCGGTATTCCATTTGGGAACGGAACTCTCTGATTGAGAAACTCGGTTTGGAGTCCTACCAGCATATACCGCAACGGCAAAATCTTGCTTACTATTATATACATCGTGAGCGTTAGAATTAAAGCTGACGGAATTTATAGTCTGACTACCGCTAATAAGCTTATATTCCATACTATTATTACAAAGCCACCATGCAACAGTGCCCATCATCCCTCCGTCAAGACTGCTCCTTTGTGCTGTCTTATATAATTTTACATCATTTGGTGGGGTACCACTATAATTAAGATTACCTATATTGGTAGCATGCTCACCAAGTTCTAGAACTTCTATATCCTGTATTGCTTTACTAGAGCTAGTATCAGCACCAATAACTAACCATAAGTTAGTACCTTGACTCAAACTTCCTATCGGCAGGTCGCCATTGAAGGTCACGACGCCGTTAAGGGTGACATTATCAAACTTCCTGTATTTCCAATTGGTTCCTTCAAAAATAACGTTCGTCGCGACGCTGCTGGAAAGAGGATTGGCGTCCACTATGCCAGAAGAAGTAGGATTGCCGACCTTGACATTGGTCAAAGCCACCTGCTTTTGCAGGAACCAGAGGGCGAGGTCGCCGGAGAGTTGGGCGACAGCGGGGTTAGTGCTGGGCTCGTTACCGGTGTAGGGGACGGTGGAGGCTTCATGCAAAGTGAACTTTGATTGCTACGGGGATTCAGGCGGGAAGCGCGAGTGGCCGAAGAGCCGCAAAACTCCGGGGACGCGGCGGCCGGAACGGACGGACTCCAAGGGCCTATTTTACTTGTCTGCGGTGGAACCGCGTATGACAAGCCGGGGAGTGATAAGAATCTTTTCATTGATGTCGTCCGGCTTTTCTATCTTGCCCAGGATAAGCTCCACCGCTTTTTTGCACATCTGCTCCATGGGCTGCTGCACTGTGGTAAG
>JAIRXH010000175.1 GCA_031268385.1 Treponema sp.
TACAGTTCGTAAATTTCGTGAAGAAAAAGCGCCGCCGCCTGCGCCACATTGAGGCTTTCCATGAGTCCCGTGCCGGGAATACGAAGCAGTACGAAACAGGCGTCCTTTACCGCGCGGGGAAGGCCGCTTTCCTCGTTGCCAAGTACAAGGACCATGCCGGGGCGTTCGGGACCGCCGGTTTTCCCGGCCTTCGCTTCCGTGACAATGCCCGGCAGATCCCGAATGCGCCGCCGCGCCCGGACATCCGTTCCTATGGTCAAAAGAAACGGGGCGGCCTCTTTCAAAAAGGCCGCGGCGTTTTCCGTTCTGCGTATTGTCACATGCTCCATGCCGCCTTCGGCCACACGGTACGAACTGGTGGAAAGACAGGCGCCGGGATCATCCGCCGGGATTACCACATACGAACAATCAAAAAAGGCCGCGGATCTGACAATGGCCCCCAGGTTGTGATCGTTTCCTACCGAACACAGTACAATGCCGGTCTTTTTTTCGCGGGCCCATGTCTCAAGATCTTCCCGCCCCAGATGTTCGGTCACCGGCTCCACAATCATCGCGACCACCCCCTGATGATGGGCGCTTCCGCAGACACGTTCCAGTTCTTCATCCTCACAGAACTTGTACGGCCGTTTCCGCTCGGCAAGCTGGCCGCAGAGTCCGGAAAAAAATTTCAGTCTGTCTTCCCGAAGAAAAAGCCGGTTTATTTTTTCCGGATGATAGTCCGCCGCCGCCTTTACGGCGTTAAAGCCGCAGACGGCAAGTTCGGCGGTAAGTTTGTTGCGCATGATGTGACTATAACGGAAAAAACGCGTTTGGAGAACAACGAAGGCGGAAAGCGCGCCGTTCCCCGGAAGAGAACGTTCCCCGGCGGGAAAACGGCTTTTTTACAGGCGCCTGGGGCTTTTCCTGAAGATGTGAAAAGCGTATCATCGTGATGTGGCGGCAAGAAACGGCGGAACAGGAACAGGGCGCGGAAGAAAACCGGCCGGGGGAACAAGGCGGCGGGCTTCCGCGAAAAAACCGGCCGGTCTGATTTTCTGGGCCGTCTTTTTTCTTGTTGTCGCGTTTCTCTTCCTCGCCAACCGGGAAGCGATACGGAGGACGTTGCAAAACACGAGATTTCTGGAACGGCTCTCCGGAAGGCAGGATGCTGCCCGAACCGTTCCGCCGCCTGAAAACACGGACGGGGGCGGCGTGGAAACGCGGGAATATCCCGAAGCGGAAGGGCCTCCCGAACTTTCCCCTCCGGCTTTACCGCCCGCGGGGCCGGCGGGGCCGGCCGCCGTCCCGTCCACGCCGGAAAGCCCGGCTCCGGCGAATCCTCCCGCCGCTCCACCCGAACGGCGGACGGAAGCAGGCGCGCGGCCTCCCGCGGCTCCGGCAGCCAGGCCCATACCCGAAACGGGGGAGCGGGGAATCTACTTTACCCAGATTGACAAGGACGGAACCGTCCTCAGAACCAGGGCCGCGCGGAAGATCCCCGCGTCGGATTCTCCCCTGCTGGACGCCCTTGCCGCTCTTCTTGCCGGTCCTACCGCGGAAGAACAGCGCCGGGGGCTTCGCAGCCTTGTTCCCGGCGGAACGCGCGTACTTTCCGCCCTGGTGCGGGGCAGTACCGCCTACATCAGTTTCAGCGAGGAATTTCAATACAATACCTACGGGGTTGAAGGTTACGCCGCCCAGCTAAGGCAGATCATCTGGACCGCCACCGAATTCTCAAATGTCACCGACGTACAGATCCTTATTGAAGGCCGCCGTGTGGATTATCTGGGTGAAGGGATCTGGATAGGAAGTCCCCTTGGAAGGGACGCGCTGTAGAGGCGATTATCCCGCTGTGGCCTGAATGCGCCGTATGGCCGATGTCCTGCCCGTCTCCTGGTCTATCTCCGCGACGATTCCCTGAACCATGGAAACGGGACCGTCCGCCACTTCCATGCGGTACAACACCTGGTGCCGGGCCCTGTCAAGGCATACCCCGGCATCCATCCCTATAACGCTGTCCCGTATGCCGGTCATGCCGAGATCCGTAATATAGGCGGTTCCTCCGGGAAGAATGCGCTCATCCGCCGTCTGTACATGGGTGTGGGTTCCCGCGACAAGGCTTGCCCGGCCGTCAAGGTAAAAACCCAGCGCCTCTTTTTCACGGGAAGATTCAGCGTGAAAATCGACCAGAACAACGCCGTTCCTTTCAAGAAATTCAGGCCCGGAGCCCTCCGGATTCAAAAGCGGATGAGTGTGGGTAAGCGGCAGCCGGCCTTCCGCCGCGACGGTGTCAAATATTTTAAAGGGACAGTCAATAGCCGTCATAAATTCGCGGCCCTGAAGGTTGATCACAAAAAATGACGCCATCCGCGGCGCCTGTTCATCGGCTTCCGGCTCCCGGGGGACGCCGGAGGCCGCCCCTTGCGCGTCCGCGTTACAGGATGCTTTTTGAAGGTCTTTTTTAACAACAATCCATCCCCGGCCGGCGGCCGGGACCGGATAATTCGCGGGCCGCAGTATCCGTTCTTCCGCGTCCATATACGGCAGAAAATCCCGCTTTTCCCAGATGTGGTTCCCGCCGGTTATAACATCCGCCCCGGCGGCGAATATGCGCCGCGCCGCCGCTTCCGTCATGCCAAAGCCGTCGGCGGCATTCTCGCCGTTAACCACGGCAAAGTCCGCGGCATTTTCCCCAATCAGAACGGGGAGGCGGCTTTCAAGAACGCACAACCCCGGTTCACCGACCACATCGCCTATCATGATAACGCGCACATCCGCCATACTATACAGTTATACACGGACAAAGCGCAATTATTCAAGCGGCCCTGAAGGGACGCCGGCTTTTCGGGCTCAGTTCCGGTTCCGCAGTACTTCCAGCCTTTGTCTGTCGGCGAGCAGCCGGCGGTCGCCGGGAAATTTGGAGAGTCCTTCTTCAATTATATTTTGGGCCTCGCCGAATTTTCTGCCGTTGTAGGCATCCGCGAAACGGTTGTGATATTCGGCCGCGTAATTGGCGCGGTAACTTTCAATCGCCTGTTCCCACTGACGGTTGGAGCCGTAAGAAGAGGCTGCCTTTTCAAGAAAGGCGATGGCCGCGGACCAGTCCCGCGCGGGAGGAGAAGCAAGCAGGGCGGCGGTTTTTCCCACGACAAATGTCCGCAGTTCCGCCGTCCGTTCCGCCGGAAGAACGGCCCGCTTCTCGGCGGCGGCAATGGCGGCAAGCGCCCCCTCCGCCTGGTCAGCGCTTGTAACCGCCTGCGCCATTTCGGCAAGCTCCGCCTCAAGCACCATCGCGTCCATTCTTTCGTAATTTTCTTCCGAAAGCACGGGAACAAAGCCGGCAAGAAAATCACGCGCGTCTTCGATCCGTTTCTGCCGTATGAACTTTACCAGCCTGTTGTTGACAGCGGCGTTGACAAATTCCTGCCACCGCCGGTCGTCGGGATACAGGGGACCGGCGAACGCCGCCCAGCGCAGGGCGTCCTCTTCCCTTCCCGCCCCAAGAAGCGACGCACCGAAATTGAAAATCCGGGTTACAAGATCCCGCCTGGGATCTTCAAAGAAAGAATTGGCCGTCGGATTCTGCCTGCCTTCAAGCAGCGCCGTCCTGCTTGCGGACAGGGGCACCGCTTCGGCAAAACGGTTCCGGTTTTCCAAATCGGCGATGCGGTTGGACAGGACAAGGGAAACAAGCTCAATGGGTGTAATGGAAGAACGATCGCGGTAATTTCCGGGCGGCACATAGGCAAAGCCCGTCAGCCTTCCGAAGCCGTCGTGGAATTCCTTCCGGTTCCCCGGATCGAATCCGTAAGGATTGGTCGTTTCCACATCGACAAATTCCTCACCAGAGGTCCCCTGTCCCGTATTCACCTGGACAAACGCGTGATCTTTGGTCATTACCCCCCGGACGGCAAGCCCCGCCGACCGCGCGAGGACAAGGTACAGAACCGCCGAAGAGACGCAGTTGTACCTGCCGCTTTCAAGCAGGGTATCAACGCGGGTTTGAAGCGTTGAATAGGATTTGAGGAATTTTTTGTGCATGAACAAAAGGACATATTCGCCCCGTTCGCGGGGACCGGATGGAAGATCGGCGGCGAGTTCCGCCGCGCCCTCCCGTATACGCGCCAGGAGCCGGGCGGAAACGGCCGCGTTTTCCGCCGGGACGGAAGACGCCCAGAGGCTTATTTCGGCGAGATCTTCCCATGAATAGCCGGCGTTCCCCCGTTCGGCGTAGAGAACGGCCGACCTGTCCGGCTCAAGGGAAGGAAAAGCCGGAGGGCTCTGCGCCGCCGGGGAAACAGCCGCGAATACGGTCAGAACAAAAACCGGAATGAACGCAAAACGCGGACGGATACTATGTTTCATGATCGGCGGCACGTATAACACATACAGGACAACCTCTATCTGATGTAATTGAGGCTCTTGGCCTGTTCCATCAAGAGATCCTTGTTTTTGTTGAGGAGCTCTATGTCCTGGGTTATTTTGTCGTCCTCTTTTTCCTTCAAGTATTTTTCCAGAATTTTGATTTGACTGTCCACCAGCAATATGGCCGTATAGTACTGCCGCCTGTTTACCAGATTGCTTAACTCCTTTAATATGAACCCGGTATTTTGCAATACGGTGTATTTTCTGACCGATTGATCCGTATGCGCCGCGTAGTCGTCATAATCTTCGGTATACTGTATTTCCAGGGGAAAGGTCCTGTATTTTGTCTTCCCGGCTGTATATGAATAATACTCCACGCTGCAAAATCCAACAGGAACCGCACCGCCCGATGTTACCGTCCGGTAATACAGATCGCTTGCCGCCTGGTTTACGGCGGCAATACTCAAATAATACAGGTATATTTTGTGTTCGCCTGAATCCATGTTTTTTATTTGATTGCTTGTTGTATGGGTATAGTAATTTGTGACAGGCATAAAACCGTCTACCGGATACCATTCGGAGCGGTAGTCGTAACGGGCCTCTTTTATCCAGGGCATTAACGACACGTTTATTTTTATGTTTGAAATTGTCGGATATACAAACCTGTCATAGTCGTCCCATATTTTTTCTTCCAGCTCCTGACTGCCGTTTATGTAGTACGAATTTCCGCCGACATTCTTTAACGACTGATTCATGGTTGCCCATGTGGGTACTTCTCCGTATCCAAGATACGAAAAACTGATGTTGTTTTGCGACTGCAGTTTCATCAAAAAATCAAAGTACTCCCTTGTCCGGGCGCTGTTGTCGTTGCTGCTTTTCAGCAAGTCGGAATCGGTCATCCACAAAAAGCGCGTATTATATTCATTTTCTATTTTATCCATGTTTTTGAATGACTGATCCAGAATTGTATCAATCGAATATACCTTCCGCGTGTTTTGCAACTGGTTCAGTATGCCCGGAATGGAATCCGCGGTATTTATTCTGATTATTTCATTCGCGGCGGGGTTGAATATTCCCAAAACCGCGTCGCTCCGCTGGGCCTGCCGTATCCTTCTCAATACCGCCGTGATGGAATTCTTCCACTCGTTTCTCAGCAGAATTTCCGGGTTGTGGATCAACACTATGTAATTGCCTTCAACCCGCCTGAAATAATCCTTGTTATTGACATGCAGCCCGATTAACAAATTAAACGTATCACCTATTGTCAAGATCCGCTCTTTTTCCAGCTTGACGAATATCGAAATATCGTCACCCGCGTCAATTTCATAGGGAAATACATAATCGTTAATATAGGCATAGGCGTCCACCGCTCCGGGGTTGACAAATTTTCCCGCTTCAATAGTGTCCATGCTGGTTTCCCTGCCGGAATCCGTCTGCCCGCCCGCAAAGGCGTTAAAGGCAAGCAGTACGGACAAAAATGCCAACACATATCTTTTCATTTAAAGCCTCCGTTTCTCTTTCATTACATCACCGGGAATCGGCTTTGTCAACGGCGCGCGGTTCCGGGAGGGGCGCCTGTACGCATACACATTAACCGTGTTTTCTGTTACAGTTCATGATTATGGAACATTCCGAAACCGACCTTGTCATCATCGGGGCGGGGCCCGCCGGGCTGACGGCGGCCCAATACGCGGCGCGGGCAAATCTGAGAACGCTGGTTGTTGAACAGCTTGCCCCCGGCGGCCAGGCGCTCAACATAGACGTGCTTGAAAATTATCCGGGCAATGTGGGCGTGGAAAATCCTGATGACCCGGAAGGCGGCAGGGGGCCTAAATCGGGGTTTGAATTTTCGCGGGATCTTCTCGGGCAGGCGGAACGGTTCGGGGCGTCTTTCCTTACCGATTCGGTACTGTCGGCCGCAAGGGAGGGAAACCGGTTTTCCGTTGTTCCGGGAAGCGGCAAACCCATCGGCGCCCGGGCGGTAATCCTCGCGTCGGGCGCGAAACACCGCCTCCTTGACATTCCCGGCGAGGCGGAATTTTCGGGCCGCGGCGTTTCTTACTGCGCGACCTGCGACGGGCCTTTCTTCAAAGGGAAAAAAATATTCGTCGTCGGGGGAGGGGACGCGGCGTGCGAAGAGGCCCGGTACCTGGCCCGGCTTTCGCCGCATGTTACCATAATTCACAGGCGGGACCGTTTCCGCGCCCAGAAGGCGCTGGCGGATCGCGTGCTTCACAATTCCGGCGTCACGGTCCGTTTCAATACCGTCATGAGGGAGATCGAGGGTGAAAAAAAAGTAACGCGGGTTGTTTTGGAGACGAACGGGAAGCAGACCCGCGAGGATGCCGACGCGGTCTTCATATTCGCCGGCATGGTTCCCCAATCCGCCCTGGCCCGCTCCCTTGGCGCGGAAACGGATGAGGCGGGCTATGTCATTACCGATCAGCGCATGGCGTCATCGGTCCCCGGCCTTTTTGCCGCGGGCGATGTCAGGGCGTCGCCGTTCCGGCAGGTAGTCGTTGCCGCCGGAGAAGGAGCACTGGCGGCGCACTGCGCCGCGGCGTATATCGACAACCTGGACGGCGGAGCATACCCCGCCGTTTTTCCGGGATAATCCCCCCTTCACTTTTATGCGTATTTTTCGGGCGCTGCTTGTCTTTGTTGCTGTTTCGCCGCTTTTTCCCCTTTCCTTCGCGGACCCGGCCGGGGCGGAAAAAGATTCCCTGGCGGAACTTGCCGCCGCCCTTGCCGGCGCCATGAGCGACGAAGAAGCCCTGGCGCAGACTTTCATGCTTGGCTGGGTCGGCGCGGAGCCGTCTCCCCTTATCATGGACTGGATACACAGCCGGAAAATAGGCGGGGTGAAGATATTCGGCTGGAATACCGGAAACACCAGGCTGCTTGCCGGGACGGTGGGAAAACTGCAGGAAGCGAGCCTTGCGTCCCCTCTGGGCATACCGCTCCTTGTCGCCACGGATCAGGAGGGGGGACTGGTGCGCCATGTCAAGGGCGCCACAAGCGAAACGCCGGGCAACATGGCCATAGGCGCGTCGGGTTATCCCAGGGACGCGTATCTTTCAGGCTACTATATAGGAAAGGAACTTGCGGCGCTGGGGATCAATATGAACTTCGCGCCGGCGGTGGATCTCTACACCAACAGGGATTCGGTCCTCATAGGGCCAAGGGCCTTCGGGAACGATCCTGTAAAGACGGGCATACTCGGCGCCGCCTTCATGAAGGGCCAGCAGGCGGCGGGGATTATTCCCACGGCGAAACACTACCCCGGACACGGAGGGACAGACCTCGATTCCCACGGCGTGCTTCCCCGCATAGACCTTACCATCGGCGTTCTCTGGGAAAGGGAACTGGTGCCCTACCGCATCCTTGCCAGAGAGGGACTTCCCGCGGTAATGAGCGGCCACCTTGCCTTTCCCCAAACGCCGTCGGCTTCCCTTCCCGCCTCCCTTTCGCCGTATTTTCTCAAGGATATACTCCGTAACAGAATAGGCTACAAGGGAATCGTGATTACAGATGATCTCATGATGAACGGGGCGGTGGCCCACGCGGGAAGCCTTTCCCGGGCGGCAAAGCAGGCGCTTCTTGCCGGCAACGACATCATCCTGCTTTCGCAGACTCCGGGCCTCTTCGATCCGGTCTGGACCACTCTGGCGCGTTCCATGAACGAAGAACCCCTTTTCAGGGAAAGGGTCCGTGACGCCGCGCGGAGGATAATCGCGGTGAAACTGGCGTTTCTGCGGGGTCCCGCCGCGGTTCCCTATGTGCCGGATCCCGCGGGACTTGACGGCGCGCTTTCCAATCCCGAAGCGGAGGCCTTCTTCCTCGACCTCGCCGTGCGCAGTGTTACGGTGCTGAAAGGCGGACCGGAAAGCGGCGGCGTGCTTCCCCTCGCGCCCGAAAAAGCCGGCCGCGTGCTGCTTGCCGGGCAGTACGGCGATTTTTTAAAAACGGGAAAAGCGGCCTTTCCCCAGGCGGTCTCTCTCCGTTATCCGGTTCAGGAAGCGGAGCTTGTGTCCTACGGAAAAAACGCCGATACCATTATCTTTTGCCTTTCCGACGAAAGCGGCCTGAGACTCCTCAGATCCCTTGAACCCCTGAAAAAAACGGTGATAGTGCTTTCGGCGTTAAGTCCCGTGTACCTCGAAGGCGCCCCCTGGGTGGACGGCGCCGTCGCGGTGTACAGCTACGCGCCCGGATCATTCGCCGCGGGTTTTTCCGCGATTCTGGGCCGCGTTCCCGCTGCGGGGAAACTTCCCTATGAATAACCGCTCCAAAGAAACGCGCGATTCCCGGAAGTGGAAACGTTTCACGCGGCGGGACGCCGGGGCCGCCGAGGACATTCTCAAAAAAAACGAAGTTCTTTATCCGGGTGCGGCCGGCCGTTATCTCCGCCGTTCTTTGTCCTCCGATCAGATCTGGGTATTAAAGGACAGGGGAGGATCCGTTTCGGGCCTTCTTATAAACAGCAGGCGGACCCTCTTCCCCGTGTTTCCCGGCGGCCTTCTCCTTCCCCGTTTTCCGGATCGCTTCCGGGGATACGGGGCCCTGCACGCCGTTCAGGGGCTCCGGAAAGAGGCGGAGCTTCTGGAAAACGAAATGGCGCGCCTGGGATGTCCTCCCCGGGAGCGCATCGATTACGAACTCATGGCCCTTGACGGGGCCCCTTCTCCCGGATGCCTTGAAGGAGGCCCCGGAGGCATCGTGTTCCGCCGCCCCGCCGCGTCCGACATGGAAGATCTCTTTGTCCTGCAGGCAGGCTATGAACAGGAAGAAGTGCTTCCCGAGGGGGCGGTCTTCAACCCCGCCTCATGCCGCCTTGGCCTCGAACGCATCCTCGCCGAAGGCCGCGTCCTTGCCGCGGAACTGGACGGCCGGCTCGTGGGCAAAATAAACGCCGCCGCCGTTTCCTTTACCCGCTGCCTTGTCGGCGGCGTCTATGTCCTTCCCCGCTGCCGGGGCCTGGGCATAGCGCGGCGCATGACCGCGGAATTCACCGGGCGCATCATTGCCGAAGGCCTGGGCGCGAGTCTCTTTGTAAAAAAACGGAACCCCGCCGCCCTTTCGGTATACCGCCGCGTCGGCTTTGCCCCCGTAGACGATTACCGGATCAGCTATTATTGAAGAGGCCGCCTGACGCGGCGGATGACGTATTCCCGTCCTATAATAAAAGTATGAAAAAAAATATTTTCGCGCTGGACGGAAAGCCCGTACGGGGCGCAATCTTCGATCTTGACGGTGTACTGGTTGATACGGCAAAGTACCACTACCTCGCGTGGAAACATCTTGCCCGCGAACTGGGTTTTGATTTTACCGAAGCGGACAACGAACGGCTCAAGGGGGTAAGCCGCATGCGCTCCCTTGAGATCCTGCTCGAAACGGGAGGCCTCGCCATGGACGAAGCGGAAAAGGCCAGGGCGGCGGAGAAAAAAAACACATGGTATGTGGAATACCTCCAGGGCCTTGACGAAAGCGCCCTGCTTCCCGGTTCGCGGGAACTGCTCCGCGTCCTTCGGGACAGGGGCGTTCTCCGGGGGCTCGGCTCGGCAAGCAAAAACGCCCCGTTCATTCTGAAACGGCTGGGCATCGCGGACCTCTTCGACGCCATAATAGACGGCACACAAACAAGCCGCGCCAAGCCCGACCCTGAAGTATTCCTCCTGTGCGCAAAGGCGCTGAAGCTCCCTCCCGCCTGCTGCGTTGTCTTTGAGGATTCCCTTGCCGGTATACAGGCCGCGAAAGCCGGGGGCATGCGGGTCATAGCGGTGGGAAAACGGGAACTCCTCCCCGGCGCGGAAATGTACGCCGCGTCGTTAAAAGACATGCTGTAAAAGACGCGCCGCGGTTCTTCGGTGAAAAACGTACAAAAGTACAAAAGATCGTAAAATATTCATATACCGGGGAAACCCCCGGATCTACGCTTTGATATGACGTTTTATATCACCATACAAAAAACGGCGGAGGTTATTATGAAATACTGTTTAAAGGCAATCGCGGCGGCAATACTCTTTTCGGCATTGCTCGGTTCCTGTGTGCGGAACGACGCCGCCGGCGCCGGAAAAAAAATCATCATCTTCCAGTCCAAAGTAGAGATTATCCCCCAGCTTGAAGAAGCCGCGAGGGCATACAGCGCGGAACGGGGCATTGAGGCGGAAGTGTGGGGCACCACGGGAGACGACTACTATCAGCGGCTCAGGACACGCATTGCCAACAACCAGGGCCCTTCGCTGTTCTCCCTGGCGCCCGGCTCCGAGGTAGTCCAGATGGCAAACTACCTTGAAACCATGGACAATCTTCCCTTTATAAATGACATCGCCGCTTCCCTTGTCATCAGGGACGGCGCCAGACCGGTCGGCATTCCCTACACAATGGAAGGCTTCGGCATTGTGTACAACAAAAGCCTCATCAATCCCGCCGAGGTCAAAAATTACGATTCCTTCGTCAAAATGCTGAAGGACAAGAAGGCGAAGGGGATCAACGGCTTCGGCCTTTCGCAGGAAAGCTACTTCCTCATCGGCCACATTCTCAACCATCCGTTCGCGGTAAGGCCCGACATGGAAGCGTTCATGGAAAAGCTTTCGAAGGGCGAAGTGAAAATGGCGGATACTCAGGAATTCCGGGAATTTGCCCGTTTCTACGCCGCCATCAGGGACAATTCGTACAACCCCCTTGAGGTAAATTACGACAGGGAATGCGGCGATTTCGCGACGGGAAAAACCGCCGCGATACATCAGGGCAACTGGGCCTACGGCATGTTCAGCGACTATGACATCGGCTTTGAGATGGGCCTTTTGCCCTTCCCGCTCGGCGGCAACGACAGGCTCGCGGTAAGCGTCCCGGCCGCCTGGTGCGTCAATTCACAGATACCCCCCACCGAACGCGCACTGGCAAAGGATTTCCTCACCTGGCTTTACACGAGCAGCACGGGGACGCGCTTTATCACCGAGGAATTCGGCTTCATCCCCGTGGTAAAGGGCATAGCAGGCGGCAGGCTTGATCCCCTTTCCGCCGAAGTTTCACGGTACGCCTCCGAAGGGAAGACAATACCCTGGGCGACCAATCTGTACCCGGCAGGCATAGTGGACGTGTACCTTGTGCCCGTAGCCCAACAGTTCTTTACTTCGAAACAGACGCCCGAACAGTTCCTCGCGGCCCTCGACGCCGCCTGGGCAAAGGCGACGGGCAACAAGGGAAGCAACTGATTACCACTAGTCAATCGGCGTTACCCTGGCATCCGGAAAAGGGGAAGCGTATCGGAGGCTGACATGAAAAAAAACTACGGTCCCGCGTGGTACATCCTGTTTACCTCTCCGCTTCTCTTTGTGTTTGCCACCGTTGAACTAATTCCCTTCTTCATAGGAATAGGCTATTCCTTTTTCAGTTGGGACGGCCTTCCCCTCAATCCAAAGGTGTTCACCGGCCTTGACAATTTCATCAGGATAGCGGGGGATCAAAAGTTCCTCGCGTCGGCCTGGCATACGGTTATTTTCACAATGTTTACCATTATTGCCATTAACGCGCTCGGCCTTTCTTTCGCGCTGATGGTAACAACAAAACTCAGGGTACGCAACCTGGTAAGGACCATGCTCTTTGCCCCCTACATGATAGGCGGCCTCATTCTGGGCTACATCTGGAAGTTCATTCTGGGAGACGCGTTCCGTTCAATAGGGGAACAGACAGGGCTTACCGCCGTGTTCTTCAACTGGCTCCTTACCCCCGGCTCAGCCCTCCTTGCCCTTGTCGTCGTCACCACATGGCAGATGGCCGGATACATCATGATCATCTACATCACCGGTATAGAGTCCATTCCCGGCGAAGTGCTGGAAGCGGCGGAAATGGACGGCGCCGGTTTTTGGCAGATCCTCCTTGGAATAAAATTCCCCCTCATCATGCAGTCTTTTACAATCTGCCTCTTCCTTTCGCTGTCCAACTGCTTCAAGATCTTCGACGTCAACTTCTCCCTCACGGGCGGAGGCCCCTACGGCTCAACGGAACTTTTTGCCATGAACATCTACCACGAGATCTTCAGCCTCAACAACTACGGTTACGGACAGGCAAAGGCTATTCTCTTCTTCCTTGTCGCGGCGGTCATTACACTGGCGCAGGTAAGCGCGACAAAAAAACGGGAGGTGGAACTGTGAAGATACGGCTCGGGTCCGTGAAAACGGCCGCGCTCAATATTCTTGCTGTCTCCTTCTCCCTTGTGTACCTTTTTCCCGTCTATATCATACTGGTAAATTCCTTCAAGAACAGGGCGGAACTTTACGAGAATGTTCTTGCCCTTCCCAAAAGCGTTTCCTTTCAGTATTACATTAACGCCATGGAACGCATGAATTTCCTTTCGGCGCTCGGCAATTCCTTCATCGTTACGTCGGTATCCATCCTGTTTCTTGCCGTCCTCGCGTCCATGACAGCCTGGATGCTGGTGCGCTCGGGCGGCGGATTAAGCCGTTTTATTTTCACGATCTTTGTCGCGACCATGCTTATTCCCTTCCAGACGCTGATGATGCCGCTGCTGCAGGAGATGAGCGCCGTAAAACGCGCCACGGGACTTCCCATGATCGACACCCTGGGCGCCCTGGTCTACATGAACATCGGCTTCGGGGCAAGCCTCGCGGTATTTCTCTACCACGGTTTTGTAAAGACCATTCCCGTGTCGCTTGAGGAAGCGGCAATCATAGACGGCTGCAACACCTTCAGCGTTTTCTGGAACATCGTTTTTCCCATGCTCAAGCCCGTCACCGTTACCGTTATGGTTCTTGACGTTATATGGATATGGAACGACTACCTTCTTCCGTCCCTGATACTGACAAGCAGGGCAAAGCGAACCATACCGCTTTCCACCGCGTCCTTCTTTGGCGAGTTCACCATACAGTGGAACATGGCAATGGCGGGCCTCATGCTGACCATCATTCCGGTAACAGTGTTCTATCTTTGCTCTCAGAAGTACATCATCAAGGGCATCGCCGCCGGGGCGGTAAAGTAGGCGCGCCGTGCGGTACCGCAAAGACATACAAATGGACGATCCCCTTTCCCTCCTGACCGATGAAACGATCTTTCATAACGCGAACGGCTATATAGGAATCCGCGCGAATTTCGAGGAAGGATACCCGGCCGGGATGGATACCATACGGGGCTCCTATATAAACGGCTTCTACGATTTTGCCGAAATGAAGCAGGCCGAAAAACTCTGCGGCCTTGTCGAAGAAAAACAGACCATGCTGAACACGGCCGACACGCAGGGAATACGTCTCTTTATTGACGGCGGAGAAATGAACCTTTTTTCGGGCGGCGTGATCAGGGCCGAAAGGGCGCTTGATATGTCAAAGGGATACACGGAACGGAACATCCTCTGGCAGTCTCCCGGCGGAAAGCAGGTAGAGATTGCAATACGGCGCACCGCTTCTTTCGCGCGGCCTTCGCTTTTCCTTATCGACTATTCGGTAAAGGCGCTTGACTTCGCGGGCGTTATCCGTTTTGTTTCGACGCACCGGGGCAGCGTAAAAAATTACAGCAATCCCGGTGATCCCCGCGTCGCCTCCGAAAGTTTTCTTCACCTTCTTCCGGTACGGGCCAAAACGGAAGGGACCGCGTCTTTTGTCACGAGCCGCGCTTCCAAATCGGGACTCCTTGTCACCACCCTGGTAGACCACGCGCTTGAAGGCGCCGAAATCGCCGTCCATACGGAAGGACACGGAGCCGCCGCGGAAATACGCGTCCACGCCGAAAAGGGACAAGAGGTACGGCTCCTTAAATACGCCGTCTTCGCCGACAGCCTCCGCTCTCAGGATACCGAAAGTACGGCGAGGGAAGAACTGAAGGAAGCCATGGCGGCGGGAGCGGAAGAGATATACCGTGAACAGGAAGCGTATCTTTCAAAATTCCGGGAAGGCGCGTTTCTTGAAATAGACGGGGACGAAAGGCTTGACACGGCGGTCAAGTACAACATGTACCAGCTCCTTCAGTCGGCGGGAAAGGACGGACGGACCGGCATGGCGGCAAAGGGCCTCAGCGGGGAAGGCTACGAGGGGCATTGTTTCTGGGATACAGAAATGTACATAGAGCCCTTTTTCAACCTGACCGATCCTGAAATCAGCAAACAGCTTGTTTCATGGCGCTACGCCACCCTGGACGAGGCGCGGAAAAACGCGGCGGAACTGGGACACAAAAAAGGCGCCCTCTTTCCCTGGCGCACGATCATGGGGAGAGAATGTTCCGGCTACTTTCCTTCGGGAACCGCCCAGTACCACATCAACGGCGACATAGCCTGGTCGGTCGTTTCCTGTTACCTCGCGACAGGCGATTTTGATTTTATCGCCGAAAAAGGCGCGGAGATTGTTTTTGAATGCGCACGGCTCTGGCTCGACACGGGCGCCTGGCACAGGGGACGCTTTGAAATACACGGCGTAACCGGCCCCGACGAATATACCTGCATGGTGAACAACAATTATTTTACAAATCTTCAGGCGAAATACAACCTGCGCTGGGCCGTGCGCCTGTACGGAATGCTTGACGAAGCGGGACGGCTGGATAAAATCGCGGAAAAAATACATCTTGCCCCCGAAGAGATACGGGACTTCGACAAGGCCGAAAAGGCGGTGTACCTTCCCTATGACGCGGAACTCGGCATCAATCCGGAGGACGACTCGTTCCTCGCCAAAAAAAAATGGGATCTGAAAAATACCCCAAAAGAAAAATTCCCACTCCTTCTCCATTACCATCCGCTGCACCTTTACCGTCATCAGGTATGCAAGCAGGCCGACACCGTACTGGCCCATTTCATTTTCGAAGATGCCCAAAGCGAAGAGACCATACGCAATTCCTTTTTGTATTACGAAGGGATAACCACCCACGATTCGTCGCTTTCAACCTGCATATTCAGCATCGTCGCCTCAAGGCTCGGCTTCCGGGAAAAGGCGTACCGTTATTTCGGCGATTCGGCAATGCTGGATCTTTTCGACGCGCACGGCAACACCAAAGACGGTATACACACCGCCAACATGGGCGGCGTGTGGATGTCCATCGTCTATGGTTTCGCGGGGCTCAGGATCAAAGAAGAGGGACTCTTCTTTTCGCCCGGCATACCGGACGCGTGGACCGCGTACCGTTTCCGCGTACGCTACCGGGACAGCCTGATACAGGCAGACATAGACAAATCCTTCGCCCGCTTTACGCTGCTTTCGGGAACGGCAAAAAAACTGCGTATATACGGAAAGGCGCATACGCTTGCCGATACTCTCCAAACGCCGCTCTACGGATGAAGACCGCCCCCGCGCCGCCTGCTTGCATTCTCTTCGCCGCCAAAGCCCGCGCCGCCCACACACACATGGAGTTTTCGCACCGCGAAAACTCCCCAGCCGAAGACAAAGCGCAGCTTTGACTTCGGCCCTGTACCTCCGCCCGCCGTTCTGTTATCATGACACATGACTTCTTTGTCGCAGTTTACGGTGCGGACTTCAGGCAAAAACCAGTGGATCAACATCACGGAGGAAGTACGGAAAATCGCCTCCTCGTCGAAAATCGCCGAGGGGATCTGCGTGGTCTTTACGCCGCATACCACGGCGGCCGTTACCCTTAACGAAAACGCCGATCCCGACGTTCCCCGCGATGTCATGCTGGCCCTTGACCGCATTTCCCCGGAACTCGGGGAATTCCGCCACGGCGAAGGCAATTCGGCGGCCCACGCCAAGACAAGCCTTGTCGGGCCTTCGCTTGCCCTTATCCTGAGCGGCGGGGATCTTCTCCTTGGAACCTGGCAGGGAATATGGTTTAACGAATACGACGGTCCCCGGACGCGGAAGGTGTATGTCCGCGTCCTGGGCGAATAGCTTCAAGGGGGAAACGCGCATGAAAAAAACTGCCCGCATGTTTGCGGTCCGTGTCTTTGCCGCCGCGGCGCTCGTGCTTTTCGCGTCAGGCTGCAGCCGCTCAAAAGACTACGCAGGGGAAGATTACGCGTACTCCGCCAGAAACCGTTCCGCAGGGCAATACGAGGCTGCGGGAGCCATGGCGGAAGAAAGCGCGGAATTCGCCGGAACGGGCGCGGCGGGAGAAACCCTCGAAGCGGCGGACATTCCGGTGGGCGGCGGTCCCGAAGGAGCGGACAGCGCGGCAATGCCGAGAAAGCTCATCATGCGCGCCGACATGAGAATACGGGTCGAAGATCCCGCCGTGTCGGATGAGTCCCTGCGCGTCCTCATGGAAAAATACGGGGCGTATCCCGAGTCAAGCACCGCGCGGGAAAATGTCCGGGACTACACCATACGGGTACCCCAGGAGCGGTACGGCGCCCTGGTTGGGGAACTTGAAGGCCTTGGCAGGGTACTCTACAAGTCGGAAAACGCCGAAGATGTTACGGTCCGTTTTTACGATCTCAGGGGCCGCCTTGAAACAAAACGGAGGATCCTTGAAACCTACCGGGGCTATCTTTCAAAGGCCTCAAACATCGAGGAGATCCTTTCGGTAGAGGCGCGCATAGCCGATCTTGAAAACGAAATAGACGGAACGGGAAGGGAACTGCGCGCCCTTGCCGGCCTTGTCGATTATTCTACGGTGGAACTTTCGCTCACCGGTCCCGCCGCGGTTCCGCGTTCGGCCCCCTCCTTCGGCGAACGTGCAAGGGAACTGTTCGGCTTCTTCGGGCAGTTCGCGTCGACGCTCTGCCTTGTGATCATCGGCATTGTCATCTTCGGCGTTCCCGCCATTCTCTTTGCCGTCCTCTTGTTCTGGCTCTCCTTTGGCCGCGTGGGGCTTGTAAAAAAACTTCTGCGCCTTGCCGCGGGAAAAAAGACGGACAGGAAATAGGAGCGCCGTCTGTGAGCTGTCTTTACGAAACCCATCTTCACACCGCGCGGAGCAGCGCCTGCGGAATTTCGGCGGGGCCGGAATATATCAAGCGGTACATCGATCTGGGGTATCAGGGGATCATCGTTACCGATCATTTCTACAACGGAAACACCGCGGTAAAAAGGGGACTTCCCTGGCGGGAATGGGTCAAGCGTTTCTGCCAGGGTTACGAGGAAACAAGGGAAGCCGGGGAACGGCTGGGGCTGGATGTGTTCTTCGGCTGGGAAGAAACCTTTGACGGCTGCGACGATTACCTTGTGTACGGGCTTGACAGGGAATGGCTCCTCGAACATCCGGAGGCGCGCGGCTGGACCCGCCTGGAGCAGTACCGCGCGGTAAAGGCCGAAGGCGGCTGCGTCGTGCAGGCGCACCCCTTCAGGCAGCACGACTACATCAGCCGGATAATTCTGTCCGCCGGCTGCACCGACGCGGCGGAAGCGGCCAACGGCGGAAACCACGAACGCTCTTACGACGCCCTGGCCATGCGCTACGCGAAACGGGCCGGCCTTGCCGTAACGGCCGGCTCCGACATTCACGATGCGTCCCGGCTTGATGGAAAAGACATTTATGGGGTATACCTTGAAACAAGGATGCAGGACATCGCCTCCTATACCCAGGCGATAAGGAACCGCGCCATCCGCCTTAAAATGGAAAGCGGCCGCTGCGATTACCGGGGAGACGAGAAGATCAGCCTTCCTGTAGACATACGCGACGAAAGGGACAGAAGCACGGGAAAGGACATTTGGGAGTTTCTACATGGATGAGAATTTGGCCCAGATCCCCGGACGGATCAGGGAACTGCGGGAAATACTTGAAATAAGCGTCATGGACATGGCAGCGGACATAGGAGTCCCCTATGAAACATATTCGAACTACGAATCGGGTAAAGAGGATATTCCCGTCAGCACGCTGTACAAAATAGCGGACAGACTGGGCACGGATACCACCGTGCTTCTTACCGGGGAAGATCCCCGCATGGATCACGCCAGCGTCTGCCGCCGGGGAAAGGGCGTAAAGATTGAACGGTACCCCGGCTACGAATTTTCAAGCCTTGCCTATAACTTCAGGGGCCGGGTCCTGGAACCGCTTCTGGTATCACTCGATCCGTCAAAGGCCCCCGCCCGGCCCGTGTCCCATTCCGGCCAGGAATTCAACTACGTGCTTGAAGGCCGCGTAAAAGTAACCGTGGGCCGCCGGGAATACGAGCTTTCCGAAGGAGATTCCATTTATTTCGACGCGGGCCTTCCCCACGGCCAGTACGCGGTAGGCGGGCCCGCGCAGTTTATCACCATCATACAGGAATAGATCATCATGAACGAGATACTCTCCCGGTACTGTCCCCGGATCGATTTTGAAAGCTACGAAGATTTTTACGCACACTACACCTGCAACGTGCCTGACGGCTTCAACTTTGCCTTCGACGTTGTTGACGAATGGGCGGCCCTTGACCCCGAAAAGACCGCGCTCCTTTGGACCAACGACGAAGGGGTAATGAAGCGTTACACCTTCACCGACATGAAGCGCCTTTCGGCCCGGGGGGCCAACGCCCTTGCCGCGATGGGAATAAAAAAAGGCGACGTGGTCATGCTGATACTCAAACAGCGCCCTGAAGTGTGGATACTCATGTGCGCCCTCATGAAACTCGGCGCAATCTGCATCCCCGGCACCTGGCAGCTAACCGCGAAAGATCTCGAATACCGCTGCAACATCGCCGATGTAAAGCTCCTCATATCGGCCGATGATCCGCCGCTCATCGAGAGCATCGGCGCGTCAAGGTCCCGCTGCAAAAAACTCGAGGGCGTCGCGCTTACCGGGGAGGCCGTTCCGCCTGGCTTCATCGACATACGGAAGGAGATGGAAAAGGCGTCGGAAGACTTTCCCCGCGTCCCCTCCACAACATCCGATCCCATGCTCGTCTATTTTTCGTCGGGCACAACGGGAATGCCCAAAATGGTCCTGCACAACCATTCCCTTCCCCTGGGCCATATCGTCACCGCAAAGTACTGGCAGTGCGTGGAAGACGGCAAAGTTCACCTGACGCAGACCGATTCAGGATGGGCGAAATTCGCCTGGGGCAAGATCTACGGACAGTGGATCTCCGGCGCGGCCGTCGGCGTGTACGACACGGAAAAATTCACCCCAAAGGGAATGCTTGACGCCATACAGCGCCTCAGGCCCGCCACCTTCTGCGCGCCGGCGACAATATTCCGCTACCTCATCAAGGAAGATCTTTCCGCCTGGGACTGGAGCTTCATCCGGCATACGTCGGTGGCAGGAGAACCGTTGAGTCCCGAAGTGTACCACAGGATAAAGGAACTTACGGGCCTTGAAATCCACGAAGGATTCGGGCAGTCGGAGACATCGGTCATGGCGGCATCCTTCAAGTGGCTGCCGGTAAAACCGGGCTCCATGGGAAAACCCGCCCCGCTCTTCGGCCTTAACCTTCTGGATGAAAACGGCGGCGTCTGCGACGACGGCATCGCAGGCAACATCAGCATAACCCGCGCCGGAAAAAACATGTACGAATCAGGGGAAAAAGACGGCGGCGTTCACGCGGGCCCCTCGCAGTTTCCCGGCCTCTTCCGGGGTTACTGGAAAGACGAGGAGATCACCGGGAACGTCTGGAAGGACGGCGTCTATCAAACAGGCGACATGGCCTGGCACGACGACGAAGGCTACTACTGGTTTGTCGGGCGTAACGACGACGTCATCAAATGTTCCGGCTACCGCATCGGCCCCTTTGAAGTGGAAAGCGCCCTCATGGAACACCCCTCCGTACTCGAATGCGCCGTTACCGCCGTCCCCGATCCCCTGCGCGGCCAGGCGGTCAAGGCGACCATCGTTCTTGCCAGGGGATTTTCACCCTCCCCGTCCCTGGTCAAAGAGCTGCAAAACCACGTCAAACGGGTCACCGCCCCCTACAAATACCCCAGGATCATCGAGTTCACCGACGAGCTTCCCAAAACAATAAGCGGGAAAATACAGCGGAACGTGATCAGAACAAAAGACTTTTCG
>JAIRXH010000191.1 GCA_031268385.1 Treponema sp.
GCAAGCATTGTGATAACAGGCAGTGCAACAAGAACCGAAACATCGCACTACATAAACATAAAAGCCCTTGACGTAAAGACAGCGCGGATAATCACCGTGGTGCGCGAACGGTATTGATACAACTGTGAACCGGAACGTTTGTCAAAATTGTTGGGAAGCATGGCGGTTATCCTGCTGTGCTCAGGCTGCGCGGGTACTGTTCCAACGATACGGATAATGTCGGTTGAGGACACGGCGTATCTTTATTCCCCCTTCAATCTGGGCGGTTGAGGCGTCAAAAGAGATCGTCATCTCGCTTGATATTACCTGGCGCAGTGAAAAAGATAATCCCGCGGTAGCGGTCAGGGTATGGATATACTGGCCCAGAGTGGCCTGCCCGCAATGGTGAACCGTGTCGATTTGCCGGAAACCGGGTTTTTTCCGCTCCCCGCTTGAGTAAAAGGTGCGTGGGGATACGGCTTTTCAGGGAATGAAGGGGTTTGGTGAGGCTTTTCCCTTTCAGCCTGAGAGCTTCTTTGTCTTTTTTGAGGTACCGGTCTATGGCGGCGGGGATTTGCGGACCTTTGGTCCGACCGCATTTGTACCGGAAGAAAACCCGGACCAGCCGGAGGGAGGCGATGACCTCGTTGGTGTAGAAGCGCTTTCCTTTACGGTTGGCCGGACGCTTCTTTTCCGGTTTGAGCTTGACCGCCTCCCCGTTCCGGCAGGCCAGGATTTCCCTGACCGGTTTGCCGCTTAAAAGGCGGACCGCTGATTTCCGGCGGCAGCCTGTCAGCCGGGTGAACTCGTCGAGCAAAGCCGACTTTGCTTTCTTCGCCGCCTTTTGATACCGGGACAGGTATTCCCGTGTTACCGCCTGTTTCTGATGCATGGTTAACCCCGCGCCGCCCTGGAGTTTTCGCTCCGCGAAAACTCCCCAGGCGACCATCCGAAGCCCCGCTTCGAAATCCAGGCCCTGGAGTTTTCGCTCCGCGAAAACTCCCCAGCCGAAAGCAAAGCGCCAGCTTCGATTTCGGCCCTTGACTAGATACGGCAAATCCGTCATCGTGGATAAAAGGCTTTAACCACCATGTCCGGCACACAGGAACAACAGCAGAACGAAAAACTCGCCCTTATACGTCATTCGGTAAGCCATATCATGGCCCAGGCGGTAACCCGCCTCTTTCCGGGGACCAAAGTCGCCATAGGGCCGTCCATAGAAAACGGTTTTTATTACGATTTCCAGTTTCCCCCGGCCGAAGGCGGAGCGCCCATAAGCGCCGCCGATCTTCCCGCCGTCGAGGCGGAGATGAAGAGGATCATCGACAGCCGGCAGGATTTTGTAAAGATTACCGCCGGCCGAAAGGAGGCGCTTGACCGCTTTTCCGGTGAACCTTTCAAGGTTGAACTTGTCGGCGAGCTTCCCGCCGGCGCGGAAATTTCCATTTACGAAAACCGGGACGCGGAAGGAAAGCTCCTCTGGGCGGATCTCTGCCGGGGCCCCCATGTACACAATACCCGCGAGATCAATTCCGCCGCCTTTAAACTGCAAAACATAGCCGGGGCCTACTGGCGGGGCGACGAAAAACGGCCCATGCTTACCCGCATCTACGGTACCGCCTGGGAGAACCCGAAGGATCTCAAGGCCTATCTTGCCTTTCTTGACGAAGTGGAAAAACGGGATCACCGCAGGGTAAGCAAAGATCTGGATCTCTATTCCATCCACGAAGAGGCCGGGGCGGGACTTATCTACTGGCATCCGGCCGGGGGCCGCATGAGGGTGGCCGTTGAAGATTTCTGGCGGCGGGAACATTACCGGGGCGGTTACGAGATCCTCTATACCCCCCACATCGGAAAATCCTGGCTGTGGGAAACATCGGGTCATCTGGGGTTCTACAAGTCGAACATGTACAGTCCCATGGAGATCGACAATCAGGACTATATCATCAAGCCGATGAACTGTCCTTTCCATATCATGATCTATAAAAACAGGGGACGAAGTTACCGGGATCTTCCCCTCCGCTGGGCGGAATTGGGCACGGTGTACCGCTATGAACGGAGCGGGGTTCTCCACGGCCTCCTGCGCGTCCGGGGCTTTACCCAGGACGACGCCCATATTTTCTGCACGCCCGAACAGATAGAGGACGAGATCCTCGAAGTGCTCCGTTTCAGTCTGCGTATCTGGAAGGTTTTCGGTTTCAAGGACATCAAGGCGTATCTTGCCACCAAACCGGCCGAATCGGTGGGGGACGAGGCCCACTGGGATCAGGCGCTGGAAAGCCTCCGCAAGGCGGTTGTCGCCGAGGGTCTTCCCTATGAAATGGACGAAGGGGGCGGCGCTTTTTACGGCCCCAAAATAGACCTTAAAATAAAGGACGCCTTGGGCCGCGAATGGCAGATGACGACGATACAGTTCGATTTTAACATGCCTGAACGCTTTGACATGACCTATGTTGACGCCGGCGGCCAGCACAGGCGGCCCTACATGGTTCACCGGGCCCTTCTGGGCAGTCTGGAGCGCTTTTTCGGCGTACTGATCGAACATTTCGGCGGCGCTTTCCCCGTGTGGATAGCCCCGGAGCAGATTGCCGTGATCCCCGTGGCGGAAAACTTCAACGCCTACGCGGAACAGGTGGCGGCGGAACTCAGGGCCAGGTCCCGCGAAAGAGGGTGCGATCTCCGGGTTTCCGCCGAACTGGACAACGACAGGCTCAACGCGAAAATCCGTTCCTGCCAGAACCGGAAGATCCCCTACATGCTGGTGGTGGGCCAGCGGGAAGCCGACGAAGGCACGGTGTCCATCCGCCTCAGGGACGGCAAGCTTCACGGCGAAGAGCGGCTTTCCCCCATGAAGATTGCCGAATTCGCCGATTATGCCGTAAAAAAAGTTGAAACCAGAGATCTGGAATTATAGGGTAACGCTGATTAACGTGTGGCTAATCGGCATCCTCTGTTTTTTCTCGTTTTCCCGCGGAAAACGCTTTTTCAAAGCGGCGAAAAAATCACATTAAAGGAGTTTTGCCATGAAAACGACCCTTGCGGACCTTACGGCCCGGCGGAGCATCCGCGCGTACAAGCCGGAGCAGATTACGGATGAGGAACTTGACGCCATTCTGGAGGCGGGAACCTACGCGCCAAGCGGTATGGGAACCCAGTCGGCGGTGATGGTGGTTGTACAGAACGGCGCCCTCATTTCAAAACTTGAAAAACTCAACGCGGCTGTCCTTGAAGATCCGGGGGCAAAACCCTTTTACGGCGCCCCCACGGTGGTGAATGTGCTGGTTGACAAAACCCAGGTAACTCCCGGGCAGGACGGCGATCTGGTCATGGGGAATCTCATGAACGCCGCGGCGGCCCTGGGCGTCGGGTCCTGCTGGATCAACCGGGCCAGGGAAGTTTTTGAAAGCGCCGAAGGCAAAGCCCTGCTTAAGGAATGGGGGCTCGATGAAAAAAAGTACCTGGGAATTGCCCACTGCGTTCTGGGCTATCCCGCCGAATCGCCTGAAGCAAAACCCCGAAAGGCCGGGTATATCATCAAGGTGTAGTAACAGGGCGGCGCTGATTTACCGGTTGGGAACCCGCTTGCGCGGGGAAGTCCCGGGGCGAATGCACAGCCGTCCGATTGTGGACCTGTGCTGTTACACCCGCATACCATACCTCTGCGAATAAATCAGCGCTTCCCAAGGCTTCTCTTTTCATCCACGGGTTCAAATGTAATTTCCTTTGAAAAAAAAGTTTTCGAATGAAACGATTTTTCTTGACTATTTTAGTAATTTTTGTATCTTAAAAACAAGGAACGGCTTTGAAGCCCTTCCAACCGGTAGCTGCCAATCAATGAAAAGAGAGGAAAGATCGATGACTAACAGACACACGAAGATTCTGGAAGCGTTGACCCGAAACCAGAAAATGGAAGTAACCACGCTGGCGGAAATATTGGAAGTTTCGCAGGTGACGGTACGGAAAGATCTGGATCAGCTTGAGGAACGGGGGCTTATACGCCGGGAACACGGATACGCCTGCCTTGACGGTACCGACGACGTAGGCAAACGGATGGCCTTTCACTACGACATAAAAAAACGGATAGCCCGGGCCGCCACCGCAATGGTGGAGGACGGCGAGACGGTCATGATTGAGTCCGGTTCATGCTGCGCCCTGCTCGCGGAAGAACTGGCGGACAGTAAAAAGGACGTTACTATCGTAACCAATTCGGTCTTTATCGCAAACCATGTACGTTTCGCCTCTACCGTAAAAGTGATCCTTCTGGGCGGTTACTATCAGGGGGAATCGCAGGTACTGGTGGGGCCCATGACCCGTAAATCCGCCGAAATCTTCTTTTCGGACAAATTCTTCGTCGGCGCCGACGGTTTTATGGAAAATTTCGGTTTTACCGGCAATAACCACCAGCGTACCCAGACTGTTCAAGATCTGGCCGAACAGGCCCATCAGATTATCGTGTTGACCGAATCGGAAAAATTTCTGCACAAGGGAGCGGTGGGGCTTGTACGATCCGAGCATGTCAACACGGTGTACACCGACGAGGGTATTCCCCAGGAAATCGAAACGCTTCTCCGGGAAAAGAACGTCAATGTCCGCAAGGTCGCCGAAACCGGTGAATGAAGATGCCCGCGAATGAAAGCGCGGACAAGGAACGGCGGCGCGGTTTTTCCCGGAAAATGGGGAAATTCCTGAAAACTCCGGTTTTTGGATGTGAGGCTGCTCCGGAACTTCGGTTTCTGGAGCAGCTTTTCCGGATTTTTCCTCAGGAAAAACCCGCCGTGCGTTTTTTTTCCTTTTTTTAAAAAAATTCGTCTTTTTTGTCTTTCCGGCGCTTGACCTTTTTTTTTCTTTCTGATAAGGTTTGAGTCTCGTTTCAAGCATGTCAGGATGAGGAGTTTTTTACGCATGCCGACAATTAATCAGCTGGTTCGTTTCGGACGGCAGCAGGTCAGTTCAAAGACGAAGTCTCCGGCCCTTCAGGCCTGTCCCCAGAAGCGGGGGGTTTGTACGCGGGTTATGACCGTAACTCCCAAGAAGCCCAATTCGGCCCTGCGCAAGGTGGCCCGTGTGCGGCTTTCCCACGGAACCGAAGTAACCGCCTATATTCCCGGCATAGGTCACAATCTGCAGGAACACTCGGTGGTTCTTGTCCGCGGCGGCCGGGTCAAGGATCTCCCCGGGGTCCGTTATCATATTATCCGGGGCGCCAAGGATACCCTGGGCGTGGAAGATCGCAAACGCAGCCGTTCCAAATACGGCGCCAAGCGGCCCAAGGCGTAAGGCTGTTCAGGTTTATTATGGGAAGAAAAAAGAAGACTATAGACAGGGGCATAGCCCCGGACCCCATGTACAACAGCGTGGTGCTTTCCAAATTTGTCAACCGCATGATGTGGGAAGGCAAGCGTTCCGTGGGGTTGCGCATCGTTCACCGGGCGCTGGGGATACTGCGTGAAAAGGCCGACAAGGAGCCTTTGGAGGTATTTCTCAAGGCTATTGACAACGTCAAGCCGGTTATTGAGGTAAAATCCCGGCGTGTCGGCGGCGCGACTTATCAGGTGCCGGTGGAAATTCGGGAATCCCGGCGGGAAGCGCTGGGAATGCGGTGGATCATTACCGCCGCACGGGCGCGTTCCGGTCATGGTATGGAAGAACGTCTTGCTTCCGAGCTGCTTGATGCGTATAATAATACCGGGACCGCCTTCAAGAAAAAGGAAGACACCCACAAGATGGCGGAGGCCAACAAGGCGTTCGCCCATTACAGGTGGTAGACCTTACAATCCGGGGATTGCACGGTTTGCAAGGACCTGACGGTTTTTGTTATGGATTTTTGAAATGCAGGATACGGCCCCGAACGGTAGTGAGGGGGCCGCGCCGCGGAATACGGACGCAGGTCCGGATGTCCCGGTGCGGGTTTTCTGTTTCCAAACCGATCATCGGACGGCGTAGAGGCCGTTATGCGTTTGCTGAGATGAGACAGGTGGAACGGGACAGCGGCTGAAAATTTCCGGATTTTCGGCTTGAAGTTCCCTTCGGGGAATTTCGGGGATTGAAAGAGTTGTAGCGCAATTCTTCATAATCTTCTGTTAATCGTTTCCATATCTCTCTTAAATCAATTGACGCTGATGTTTCGCGGGAATGTTATTTCCGCGTTTATACTGTTTGAGTGCAATTTTGCGAGTGCCCATGTAAGGAGGACACGGAATGGCAAAAGACAAGTTCAATAGAACAAAGGTTCATATGAACGTCGGAACCATAGGCCACGTTGACCATGGAAAAACCACTCTTTCCGCCGCCATTACCATGTACTGCGCCAAGAAATACGGCGACAAGGTGATGAAGTACGACGAAATCGATAACGCGCCGGAAGAGAAGGCCCGGGGTATTACCATTAATACCCGGCATCTGGAATATCAGTCCGACAAGCGGCATTATGCCCATATCGACTGTCCCGGACACGCCGACTACATTAAAAACATGATCACCGGCGCCGCGCAGATGGACGGGGCCATTCTCGTCGTATCCGCCCCGGATTCGGTCATGCCCCAGACCAGGGAGCACATCATTCTGGCCCGCCAGGTCGGCGTCCCCAACATGATAGTGTACCTCAACAAGATCGATCTTGTTGATGATCCCGAACTTCTGGAACTGGTCGAAGAAGAAGTCAAGGACGTTCTTACCAACAACGGATTCCCCGGCGACAAGATCCCCATTATCAAGGGTTCCGCTTTCAAGGCCATGACCGAACCGGACAATCCCGAAGCGGTCAAGTCCGTCGAGGAACTGCTTGTCGCCATGGACAGCTACTTTCCCGATCCGATCCGCGATTCGGACAAACCTTTCCTCATGCCCATTGAGGACGTGTTTACCATCTCCGGTCGCGGCACCGTCGTTACCGGCAAGGTGGAACGGGGCATTCTCAAGCTCAACGAAGAAGTCGAAATTGTCGGCATCAAGCCCACAAAGAAAACCGTCGTTACGGGCATTGAAATGTTCAACAAACTGCTTGACGAAGCCCAGGCCGGCGACAATGTCGGTACGCTGCTTCGCGGCATAGACAAGAAGGATGTGGAAAGGGGCCAGGTGCTTTCCAAGCCCGGTTCCATTACCCCCCACAGCAAGTTCAAGGGACAAATTTACTGCCTCTCCCAGGATGAAGGCGGACGGAAAACTCCCTTCTTTACCGGTTACCGGCCCCAGTTCTACTTCAGAACCACGGACATTACCGGTACGGTAAAACTCCCCGAGGGCAAGGAAATGATAATGCCTGGGGATAACGCCGAAATTTTCGGCGAACTTATCCACCCTATCGCCATGGAAAAGGGACTCCGTTTTGCTATCCGCGAAGGCGGCAAGACCGTCGCGTCCGGACAGGTAGTGGATATCATAGAATAGCTTCCCTTCTGTGGAGGAATGATGGCCAAGGAACGAATTCGCGTAAGGCTGCGCGGTTTCGATGTTGAGTTGATCGATCAGAGTGCGAAGTCTATCGTTCAAACGGTTCAGAAGGCGGGGGCGAAAGTCACGGGACCCATTCCCCTGCCTACCCGCATCAACAAGGTGACGGTGCTCCGTTCGCCCCATGTTAACAAGAAGTCACGTGAACAGTTTGAGATGCGGACCCATAAACGGCTGATCGATATTATCAGCCCCTCCGCGGAAGTAATGGATTCACTTATGAAACTTGAACTTCCCGCGGGGGTTGATGTAGAGATTAAACAGTAGGAGCAGATGATGCTGGGGCTTTTTGCCAGAAAAGTGGGTATGACGCAGGTTTTCGACAACAACGGCGATCTTGTACCGGTAACGGTAATCCGCTTTGATCCGAACGTTATTGTTGCCCACAAGACGGTTGAAAAGGACGGCTACAAGGCGGTAGTTGTCGGTCTGGGTGGTGACAAAAAGAAGAAGCTGGTAACCAAGCCCTACGGCGGCCAGTTTCCCGAGGCCATTCCTCCCAAGAAGATCCTGTGTGAAATAAGGGATTTTGAAAAGGAAACCGCCGTAGGCGACGCTTTGGGGGTGGAAACGCTGGAAGGCTGCCGTTATGTGGATGTTTCCGGCGTTTCAAAGGGCAAGGGTTTTCAGGGCGTGGTGCGGCGTTATGGTTTTGGCGGCGGGCGGCATACGCACGGTTCAAAGTTTCACCGTGAGCCCGGTTCCACCGGTAATTCAACCTATCCCCATCATACCTTCAAAAATACGAAACTTCCGGGCCGTATGGGCCGGGAACGGGTAACGGTTCTGAGTCTCAAGGTCGAACGTATCGACGCGGAAAAGCAGCTCCTTTTGGTGCGCGGGGCGGTGCCCGGTATCAACGAAGGCCTCCTTATGGTTCGGTCTGCGGTAAAGCGGTAGTACAGGCGGAATGCGATGAATTGCAGGGTATATTCCATAGCCGGAAAAGAACTGAGGGACATAGAGCTGGATGACGCCGTTTTCGGCCTTCCGGTGAATGAAGACGTGATATGGTACGCCATCAACAACGAGTTGGCGAACAAGAGGCAGGGAAACGCCAGTACCAAAGACAGGGGTGAGGTTCACGGTTCCAACGCCAAGCCGTACAAGCAGAAAGGTACCGGCCGGGCCAGGCGGGGCGACAAGAAATCACCTCTGCTTGTCGGCGGGGGAACGGTTTTCGGGCCCAAGCCCAGGGATTTTTCTTATTCCATACCCAAAAAGGCAAAACGTCTTGCCCTCAAGAGTATACTCAGCCTCAAGGCCCAGAGCGGCGGCATAAAGGTGGTTGAGGATTTTACCATTGAATCGGGAAAAACCGGTGAACTTGCGGGCCTGCTTGACAACTTTGGTCCCGGCGAAAGGACGGTCATTGTCCTTAAAGATAACGATCCCCTTATAAAGAGAGCGGGGGCCAATATCCCTTGGCTTTCCTTCCTTTCCTATAACCGCCTGCGGGCCCATGATCTTTTTTACGGCCGCCGCATACTGATGCTGGAAGGCGCGGTCAAAAATTTGAGTGAATTTTATAATCCCCGGGAGGCCGGCAAATGACAGCGTGGGAAGATATACTTCTTGAACCGGTTCTTTCCGAAAAGGCGAATCTGCTGCGGGAAGAAGGCAAGTATGTGTTCAAAGTGCTTCAATCGGCTACCAAACCCCAGATCAAGGAAGCGGTGCGGAGGCTTTTCAATGTTCATCCCATTTCCTGTACCGTCATGGTGGTGGGGGGAAAGCCCAAGCGGCAGCGGAACCGGGAAGGGCTTACCTCAACCTGGAAGAAGGCCATAGTGCGTCTTCCCAAAGAAGAGAAAATAAGCCTCTTTGAGGGAGTGTAAAGATAATGGGCGTCAAAACATACAAGCCGGTTACGCCGGGCATGCGGGCCTGGACGAGCCTTGATTTTGGTGATCTTACCAGGGGGGTAAGGCCCGAAAAAAAACTTGTTTCCGGACGGGCCGAAAAGGCCGGTCGCGGCGCGAAGGGCAGGATCAGTGTATGGCACAAGGGCGGCGGCCATAAGCGGCTGTACCGCGACATAGATTTCAGGCGGGACAAAATCGGCGTTCCCGGTGTGGTGGCTTCCATTGAATACGATCCGAACCGCAGCGCCAACATCGCCCTTGTCAAATACACCGACGGGGACAAGCGCTACATCATAGCCCCCAAGGGGCTTCTTGTGAACGCGAAGATCATGAGCGGTCCCGGCGCGGCCATAGAGACGGGAAATGCCCTTCCGCTGGAAAATATTCCGCTTGGCTTTACGGTGCATAACATAGAGCTGACCCTGGGCAAGGGCGGCCAGATGGCCCGTTCCGCCGGTACGGGCGCCCTTATTGCCGCCAAGGAAGGGGACTATGTAACTCTCAAGCTCCCCTCCGGTGAAATGCGCATGGTTTTCAAGAAGTGCTGCGCCACCATAGGCGTCGTGGGTAATGAAGATCACATGAACATCACCTACGGCAAGGCCGGCAGAAAACGCTGGCTTGGGGTGCGTCCTACGGTGCGGGGCATGGTGATGAATCCCGTCGATCATCCCCACGGGGGCGGCGAGGGAAAAAACAAGGGCATACATCCGGTTACCCCATGGGGGCAGCCGACCAAAGGGTACAAGACCCGGAAAAAGCACAAGCCTTCGTCACGGTTCATCGTCAGCCGCGGCAGGAAGAAGTAACGGAGGAACAGGGTGTCAAGGTCTATCAAGAAAGGGCCCTTCATAGAAAAGAGCCTCTATAAAAAGGTGCTGGAATTGAGCAGGTCCGGGGAGCGGAAGATGGTAAAAACCTATTCCCGCTGTTCTACCATTATTCCCGAAATGGTCGGCGGAACCATTTCGGTGTACAACGGGAAAACATGGGTTCCCGTGTATATTACGGAAAATCTTGTCGGTCACAAGCTGGGTGAATTTTCCCCCACCCGCATTTTCCGGGGACACGGCGGTTCCGATAAAAAGGCCGCGAAGTAGGATAATATGGATAAAAAATCCGGGTTCAGGGCGGTAACCAAATTTCTTATCGCTTCACCTTTCAAAATCAGGCCTGTGGCCGATCTGATACGGCGCAAACCGTATTCCGAGGCGATTTCGCTTCTTGAAGCCATGCCTCACCGGGGCGCCCGGCTGATACGGAAGACGGTCAAGTCCGCCGCCTCAAACGCCCTGAGCGGCAACAAGCGGCTTGACGAAGACATGCTCTATGTAAGGGATGTGCTGATAGACGAAGGTCCCCGGATGAAGCGGGTATGGTTCCGCGCCAGGGGAAGGGCGGATATGCTTCTTAAAAGGATGTGCCACATTACGGTTGTGGTAGATGAAACCTCGCGGGCCGCGGGTTCGCGTTAAAGGCGGGGGAACAAGGTGGGACAAAAGGTAAATCCTATCGGATTGCGGATAGGGGTTAACAGGACGTGGGGATCACGGTGGTATGTCGATCCCAAGGAGTATGCCAATACCCTTCATGAGGATCTTAAACTCAGAAAAATGATCATGGGAATGCCCGAAACAAAGGGCGCGGATATCGCCGAGCTTGAGATTATACGGCATCCGCAGCGCATTACCATAACCATACATACCGCCAGGCCCGGTGTCATTATTGGGGTCAAGGGCGCCAACATCGAAAAAATAGGCGCGGAGCTGCAGAAGCACGTCACCAGAAAAATACAGATCAAGATCAAGGAAGTGCGGAACGCCGATAACAACGCGCAGATCATCGCGCAGGGCATATCCCGCCAGCTTCTGGCCCGGTCTTCCTTCAGGCGGACCATGAAACAGGCCATCAGCAACGCGATCAAGAAGGGCAGCGCCCAGGGCGTCAAGGTAAGGCTTTCGGGCAGGCTCGGCGGCGCGGAAATGTCCCGCACGGAGGAAGCCAAAGAGGGCCGCATTCCCCTGCATACCCTGCGGGCGGATATTGATTACGGTTTTGCCGAGGCCCATACCACATTCGGCTCCATAGGGGTAAAGGTGTGGGTGTACAACGGCATGAAGTACGGTAAGGAACAGAAGGAAGATGCCGGGGCGCTTGTCCGCAAGCGGCGTTCTCCCGCGGCCGCGAGAAGCTAGGCCCAAAGGCCGATGAGAGGGTAGTATGTTAAGTCCGAAGCGAGTCAGACATCGCAAGGTGCAGCGGGGCAACATGCCGGGAAACGCCACCCGGGGAAATACCGTGGTCTTTGGGGATTACGCCCTGGTTGCCATGGACAGAATGTGGATTACCAACCGTCAGATAGAGGCAGCCCGTATAGCCCTGAACCGTCACATAAAACGCGGCGGGAAAATATGGATACGCATCTATCCGGACAAGCCTTTTTCCAAGAAGCCCGCGGAAACCCGCATGGGCAAGGGAAAGGGCGCCCCCGAATACTGGGTGGCGGTGGTAAAACCGGGAACGGTAATGTTTGAGCTGGGCGGCGTAGAGCGGTCCATAGCCGAAGAGGCCATGACTCTGGCGGGAGCCAAACTTCCCATCAAGACCCGGTTTGTGTCGCGGGCCGATATGGAACTGGGAGCATAGGAGCGGGGCATGAAGAATAATTTCAGGAACCTCAGTTTCTCCGAACTTAAGGTCAAGCGGGAGGAGCTTAAAAGGAAGTACATGGAGTTCCGTTTTCAGGTTGTTATCGGCCATGTCGATAATCCTCTGCAAAAACGGACAATGCGCCGTCAGATTGCCCGTCTTAATACCCTGATTCGGCAGCATGAATTGAGCGCGGCCGCGCCGCCGCCGAAGGAGTAGAACCGTGTCGGAAGAGGCTGTCAAAACGAAGAGCGGGAAAAAGGAATTTGTGGGCATTGTCAAGAGCGATAAAATGGAAAAGACCATCGTGGTGGCCACCGAAACGCTTGCCCTTCATCCTCTGTACAAGAAATATGTCAAGCGGATCAAGAAGGTGAAGGCCCACGACGAAAAGAACGACGCGAAGACAGGCGACCGCGTCCGGGTAAGGGAATGCCGTCCCATCAGCAGGGAAAAATGCTGGCGGCTGGTGGAAATTCTGGAACGCGCCAGGTAGGGAGCGGAAGAAAATGATTCAGACCGAAACTTTCCTGAATGTCGCGGACAATTCAGGGGCAAAAATAGTACAGTGTATCAAGGTGCTGGGCGGTTCCAAACGGAGGTATGCGGGCATAGGGGACATCATCGTTGTGGCGGTGAAGGATGCCCTTCCCACGTCGACCATCAAGAAAGGCACCGTCGAGAAGGCGGTGGTAGTACGGACCCACAAGGAGTACCGCCGCCCCGACGGAACCTATATACGTTTTGACGACAATGCCTGTGTTATCATCGACGCGGGCATGAACCCCAAAGGAAAGCGGATCTTCGGGCCGGTGGCCCGGGAACTGCGGGAAAAGGGCGATTTTATGAAGATAGTGTCCCTTGCACCGGAGGTTTTATAATGACTGCGGCGGCGCATAAATTCAAACTCAAAAAGGAGGATACGGTCCAGATCATTTCCGGCAAGGACAAGGGAAAACGAGGCCGTATTCTCAAAATACTGCGGGACAAGGACCGTGTGGTGGTTGAGGGGGCGAATATCGTCAAAAAGACGAAAAAACGCCGGAACCAGCAAGACAGGGGCGGCATTATTGAAATAGAGGCGCCGCTTCATTATTCAAAGGTGCAGATAGTCTGTAAAAAATGCGGTCCGACCCGCGTGGGTTACAGGTTAAGCGGAGACGCCAAAACCCGGGTCTGCAGGAAGTGCGGGGAGGCCCTGTGATGAAAGGCTATGAACCCCGGCTCAAGAAAATATACCGCGAACAGATAGCGCCGGAGCTGTTAAAGGAATTCGGTTATTCTTCTCCCATGCAGACTCCGAGGCTTGAAAAGATAGTGGTGAGCATGGGGGTAGGCGAAGCCCTGCAGAACAAAAAACTTCTGGACGCGGCCATTGACGATCTGACCCTTATTACGGGGCAGAAGGCGGTCAAAACCAAAGCGCGCAAGAGTATCGCCAATTTCAAGATCAGGGCGGGGCAGGAAATAGGCGCCAAGGTAACTCTTCGCGGCGCCATGATGTATGAATTTCTTGATCGGCTGGTAAATGTGGCCCTTCCGAGGGTCAAGGATTTCCGGGGCGTGAATCAGAACGCCTTTGACGGTCACGGGAATTATTCCCTGGGCGTAACGGAACAGATAATTTTCCCGGAGATAGATTTTGACAAAATCGAACGGGTTGCCGGACTTAATATCGTCATCGTAACGACGGCGGGAACCGATGCGGAAGCAAAGGCCTTCCTCGCCAGGTTCGGCATGCCGTTCAGAAAATAAGGAGGCGGCATGGCAAGAAAAGCAATGATCATCAAGGCGCTGCGGACGCCCAAATATAAGACGAGGAAAGTTAACCGCTGCCGGATCTGTGGACGGGCCAGGGGCTACCTCCGCAAGTTTGAGATGTGCCGCCTTTGTTTCCGCAAATACGCGAGCGAGGGGTTAATCCCCGGCGTCACCAAATCAAGCTGGTAAAGGCAGGAGAAAAGGATGAGCGTATCTGATCCCGTTGCGGACATGCTGACCAAAATCCGGAATGCCGGAATGGCAAAACATGAAAAGGTTGATATCCCCACCTCGAAGCTCAAGCTTGAGATCGTCAAGATTTTAAAAACCGAAGGGTATATCAAGAATTTCAAGAAGGCGAACCAGGACGGCGTCAATGTTATCCGGGTTTTCCTTAAATATGACGAGGGAACCTCGCCGATTATTCATGGCATAGAAAAGGTGTCAAAGCCCGGCCGGCGGGTGTACGCCGGTTATAAAAATATGCCCAGGGTGTATAACGGCTACGGTACCCTCATCGTCTCTACGTCCATGGGAGTCACCACGGGCAAAAAGGCCGCCGAGAAAAAAGTCGGCGGTGAGATAATCTGTACCGTTTGGTGATTGATCCAGGAGGAAGTAAATGTCGCGTATCGGAAAAATTCCGGTCAAGGTTCCCGCCGGGGTCAAAGTTGCCTTCGAGGACGGCGTCATGACCGTGGAAGGCCCCAAGGGGAAACTGAGCCAAAAGTATCACCCGGTTATCACCTTTGAGGACAAGGGGGAAGAGATCGTTGTTGGCCGGCAGAACGAGGAAAAACAGACCATGGCGTTTCACGGGCTTTACCGCAACCTCCTTAACAACATGGTGACGGGCGTTTCGGCTGGCTTCAGCAAATCGCTTGTTATTACAGGCGTCGGTTACCGGGCCGAGGTGCAGGGGAAGATCCTTGCCATGAGCCTGGGTTATTCCAACGATATTTTTGTGGGAATTCCCGAAGGGATCGCCGTTGTTACCGAACCCAACGGCAAGGTAACGGTGAGCGGCATCGACAAACAGATGGTGGGTGAATTCGCCTCCCAAATCCGCAAGCTCCGGCTTCCCGAACCGTACAAGGGCAAGGGAATCCGGTATGAAAACGAACATATCAGAAGGAAGGTCGGAAAGTCCGGGGTTAAATAGTCCGCCGTCTAACCGGAACGGCCGCCCCGCCATAGCAAGGAGCAGGATGTATAGTTATGTTGAAAAAAATGGTTGAAAAAGACAGAAGGCGCCTTAAACGGAAGGTTCATATCCGCAAGAGGATATGCGGCAGCGCGGAACGGCCAAGGATGACCGTTGTCCGGAGCAACCGGAGTCTTTCGATTCAAATTATTGACGACGCGAAAGGGCATACTTTGGCGTCGGCCTCTACCCTTGAAAAGGATCTGCGCGGCATAAAGGCCAATCTTGAGGGCGCCGGGCAGCTTGGGGAAATAATGGGAAAGCGCCTTCTGGAAAAGAACATCAAATCGGTAGTTTTTGACCGGAACGGTTATTTGTACCATGGTATTGTAAAGGCCATGGCCGACGGCGCCCGGAAGGCGGGAATAGAGTTTTAGGGGGCGAAATGGAACATTCACGGGAAAGAGGCGAGGGCCGGGGCGGACGCGATGGACGTGACAGAGGCGGCGCCGAAAAGGAATTTGTCGAAAAGCTGGTAAAGCTGAACCGGACCGCGAAGGTAGTCAAGGGCGGCCGCCGTTTTTCCTTTTCAGCGCTTACGGTAATAGGAGACAGAAAGGGCAATGTGGGCTACGGATTCGGCAAGGCCAACGATGTGTCCGAGGCGATACGCAAGAGTATAGACAAGGCAAAGCGGAATATGGTGAAGCTCCCGGTCAGGAACGGAACCATTCCCCATGAAATTACGGGAAACTTCAAGGCGTCGCGGGTACTTCTCAAACCCGCCTGTTCGGGGACGGGGATCATCGCCGGCGGCCCGGTGCGGGCCATCATGGAGGCGGGCGGAGTAACCGACGTGCTTTCAAAGTCCATAGGCGCTTCCAGTCAGTACAATGTGGTCAAGGCGACCTTTGCCTGCATAAGCAGAATGTTTGACGCGCGAACCATAGCGAAGAACCGGGGCAAATCCCTGGCCGAGTTGTGGGGTTAATATGGCGCGGAAAATACGGATACGGCTGGTGAAGAGCACTATAGGCGCTCTTCCGAAACAGCGGGCAACGGTGCGTTCCCTGGGACTGCGGAAAATAGGCTCCTGTACCGAGCAGGAGGCAAGTCCCGCCATTCTGGGAATGGTCAGGGCGGTGTCCCACCTGGTCGTGGTGGAAGAGGTTCCGACCGCCTGACGCGGCCGGAGAGGAGTTGGCGAATTGCACGATTTTAACCTGCATGCTCCCGAGGGGGCCAATAAACGGAAACGCATTGTGGGCCGCGGCCAGGGTTCCGGACGGGGTACAACCGCCGGCAAGGGAAACAAGGGCCAGAAGGCCCGGTCGGGCGGCAAGACCTACGTGGGTTTTGAAGGGGGCCAGATGCCCCTGTACCGGCGCCTTGCCCACCGGGGTTTTTCCAATCAGCCCTTCAAAAAGGAATATCAGATAGTCAATCTTGGCGAAATAGACAGGAAATTTGAAGAGTCCGAGACGGTTGATCCCGCTTCCCTTGTGAAAAAAGGCCTTGTCAAGGGCGTCGGTCCCGTCAAGATCCTTGGTATTGGGGAAATCACGAAGAAACTCACGTTTACTGTCGCCGCGGTTTCTTCTTCGGCAAAGGAAAAAATAGAAAAAGCGGGAGGCGGTGTAACAATTCATGGCTAATCCCTTAATTGGTATATGGAGAGTCAAGGAACTCAGGGAGCGTGTCTTTTTTACCGCCCTTATGCTGGTGATATTCCGCATAGGCGCGGTACTTCCCATTCCGGGGATCAATGTCCAGCAGCTTTCCGCCTATTTCCTTTCCCAGCAGAATTCGGGCAACCCCATTGTGGATTACCTGGACTTTTTCGCGGGCGGGGCCTTTTCCAATTTTTCGGTCTTTATGCTTGGGATCATGCCCTATATTTCCATGTCCATCATCATGCAGCTTCTTCTTATCGTGTTTCCCAGCCTGAAGAAGATTTCCCAGGAAGAGGGAGGGCGGAAAAAGATACAGGGCTACCAGCGCGTGGGTACCGTCGCGGTCTGTCTTATACAGTCCTTCGCGGTGACGCAGTACGCCCAAAGCATTTCCCGAAGCGTCAATATTCTCAGCATGGGGATAGTGCCCTTTACCATCATCGCCATATTGACGGTTACCACGGGGACCATGTTTCTTATGTGGATAGGCGAGCAGATTACCCGCCGGGGCATAGGAAACGGCATATCCCTTCTGATCTTCGCCGGCATTGTGGCGCGGCTTCCCCAGGCGGTGTGGGAGCTGGGCGGCCGGGTACGGAACGACGATCTTAACCTCGTGTTTGTGGTAGTGGTCTTTGTGATGTTTGTCGCGGTTGTCGCGCTTGTTGTCTTTGAGCAGCAGGGGCAGCGGAAAATACCGGTAAACTATGCCAAACGGGTCGTGGGCCGGCGTATGTACGGCGCGCAGAATACGTATATTCCCTTCAAGATAAACCCTTCGGGGGTTATTCCGGTTATCTTCGCCTCATCCATTCTTACTTTTCCCCTGCAGATAGCGAGTACTATAGGGGGAAATGTACCCTGGCTGGGCTCCGTTTCCCGTATATTGAGTCCGCAGAGGCCCTTGTACAATGTGCTCTATGTCCTGCTTATCATATTCTTTGCCTATTTTTACACGCAGGTAAGTCTTAATCCCATAGAAATAGCCAAGAATATCAGGGAAAACGGCGGTTCCATTCCGGGAATCAGGACGGAGCGGATAGAAGAATACCTGACCAGAATTCTCAACCGCATTGTACTTCCCGGTTCCCTGTACTTGGCCTTTATCGCGGTTATTCCGACCTTTATACAGTGGGCTTTCAAATTTCCTTCGTCCATTTCCTACCTTATGGGGGGTACGTCCCTCCTGATCCTCGTCGGCGTGGATCTGGATACCATGAGCCAGGTTGAAGGACTTCTGAAGATGCACCACCATGACGGGTTGACCAGAAAGGGAAAGCTGCGAGGGCGGAATTTGTAGGCGCGGAGAAGAAAAGATCGTTGACGAACGGGGTTAAATCCGTTTTAATGGAAATTCACCCTTTTTGAAGGGGAATGGCCGGAGGCCTTTTAAGAGGAGACAAGGATGAAAGTCCGAACCAGTGTCAAGCCAATTTGCGACAAATGCAAGGTGATAAAGCGGAATGGTATTGTCCGTATTATCTGCCAGAATCCCAAGCATAAACAGAAGCAGGGGTAGGAGAATTTATGGCGCGTCTTTTGGGGGTTGACCTTCCGAACAAGCATGTGGATATTGCCCTGACCTATATCTACGGAATAGGCCGGTCCAGCGCGGAGGATATCTGCGCCAAGACGAAAATAGACCGCGGACGGCTTATCAATGATCTGAGTCAGGAAGAACTCAATGAACTCAGACAGATCATTGAGGCGGATTACAAGGTGGAAGGGCGCCTGCGCACCGAAGTTGCCCTGAATATCAAGCGCCTTATGGATATAGGCTGTTACCGGGGCCTGCGGCACCGCAAGGGACTTCCCCTTCGGGGCCAGAGAACCAGAACGAATGCCCGTACCAGAAAGGGCAAGAAAAAGACCGTCGCGGGCAAGAAGAAATAGCCCAGGGAGAAAACCGGGCAAGGTTTTTTCCGGCATATATCGGAGGAATGAGTGGCTGCCAGTACGAAAAAGAAGAAGGAAAAGAAGTCGGTTTATGAAGGAAACGTGTATATTCAGGCGACCTTCAACAATACCATTGTGACTATTACGGACCTTATGGGAAACGCTGTTTCCTGGGCCAGTTCCGGGGAACTTGGTTTCCGGGGAGCGAAAAAGTCAACTCCTTTCGCGGCCCAGTCGGTTACCGAGACCGCCGCGCAGAAGGCCATGCAGTCCGGGCTCCGCGAGGTGCATGTATACGTGAAGGGTCCGGGCATCGGGCGTGAATCGGCGATACGTCAGCTTGGCGCTTTGGGTATCAAGGTGAAGTCCATTAACGATGTGACTCCTATTCCCCATAACGGCTGCCGGCCGCGAAAGACGCGGCGTATTTAAGGAAGGGATCGTATGGCAAGATATACCGGACCTGTCTGCCGCCTGTGCCGGGCTGAACAGAAGAAGCTCATGCTGAAAGGGGATCGCTGCAAGAGCGATAAATGCTCCATCAACAGAAAACGCCCGGCGCCGGGAAAAGATCCCAAGGCGCGGGCCGGCAAACGATCGGATTACGGCGTGCAGCTTCGTGAAAAGCAAAAGCTCAAGAGAATTTACGGTATGCAGGAAAAACAGTTCAGCCTGTTCTTTGAACGCGCCCTGCGCATGCCCGGCATTACCGGTGAAAATCTTTTTGTTCTCCTTGAACGGCGGCTTGACAATGTGGTGTACCGGCTGCGTTTTGCCACAAGCCGGAGCCAGGCCAGGCAGATAGTGCTGCACGGGCATGTGACGGTAAACGGAAAGCGCGTCAATGTGCCCAGCAGCCTTGTGAAGCCGGAGGATGAAATAGCGATTGGTGAGACCAGCAAGAACCTTCTGGTGGTCAAGGATTCCCTCAAGGAATTCGGCAAATCGGGCGTTATGCCCTGGCTTTCCCTTGATCCCGACGCGATGAAAGGAAAGTTCCTTACTTCTCCGAGGCGGAGCGATATTACGGACCTCGCGGATGTCAAGGAACAGATGGTCGTCGAACTTTATTCTAAATAGGCTTTCCCCGGGAAAGTCCAAGGAGTCTAAATGGCCCGCAAGAACCTTCTTAAAGGATTTAAGCGCCCGAAAGGCATTACCTTTGAGCATGGCGAGCTGAAACAGAACTACGGTAAATTTACCGCCGCTCCCTTCGAACCGGGATTTGGTACCACCGTGGGTAATACCTTGAGGCGGGTCCTCCTTTCTTCGATTCAGGGCTACGCCATTACCGCGGTAAAGATTACCTCCTCTGACGCCGACGGAACCGCGCACAGCGTTTCAAGTGAATTTGAAACCATTCCCAATATTATGGAAGACACCCTGGAGGTGATCAACAATCTTAAACAGATCAGGCTTAAACTGGCCACCGACGCGGAGCAGGATATACTTCTTTATGAATGGTCGGGCAAAAAAGAAATAAAAAGCGATGATTTTGGCAGGGAAGGGCAGGTGGAGATACTCAGCTCCGGCCAGCATGTGATGACCCTGATGGATGACGCGAAGCTGGAATTCGAGGTGCAGATAGATCTGGGGCGCGGTTATATTCCTTCCGAAGTGAATGAGCGTTATGTTGAGGTTATTGGAACCATTCCCCTGGACGCGATCTTCTCGCCCGTCAAAAAAGTAAAATTCGCCGTGGAGCCGACCCGTGTGGGACAGCGCAGCGACTACGACAAGCTGATCCTTGAGATATGGACCGACGGCACGGTGCGGCCCGATGACGCCTTGGCCGAGGCCGCGAAGATAGCCAAGGATCATTTTTCGGTGTTTATCAATTTTGATGAAAACAATCTGGGCGGCGAAGAGGATTTTGATGAAGACGATGAGCACATACGGCAGATCCTCAATACGCCGGTGGAGGAGCTGGAGCTTTCCGTCCGGTCTTCCAACTGCCTTAAAAACGCCAATATCAAAACGATAGGGGAACTGACCCGGAAAACCGAAGACGACATAGCAAAGACCAGAAATTTCGGGAAGAAATCCCTTCTTGAGATAAAGGAAAAGCTCAAAGAGTGGAATTTGAGTCTTGGGATAACCGACATGAATGTGCTGAAAAACGCCGTCAAGGTTACTCCCCAAAAGGAAATGGAAGATGAAGCATAGACGGGGCTTTAACCCCCTTGAACGGACTTCCGCCCATCGCAAGGCCCTGCACCGCAGTATGGTGACTTCGCTGTTCCGGCATGAACGGATTAAGACTACCAAGGCCAAGGCTCTGGAGATACGGAGAAGCGCTGAAAAACTCATTACGCGGGCCAAAACGGATTCGGTCCATAACCGGCGCATTGTTTCGGGCCGTCTTTTTGACGAGGGGATAGTGGCGAAACTCTTTACCGATATAGCGGTAAGGATGAAGGAAAGGCCCGGCGGTTACACCCGTATTATAAAGCTGGGGGAACGCTACGGGGATGCCGCTGAGGAAGTGCTTCTTGAACTGGTGGATTACAAGCCGGACGCCGGAGACGAAAAGAAGAAGAAGAAGAGCCGGAAAGCCGCGAAGGCGGCCGGTTAACAAGAGGAGAGGAAATGTCCAAAGCGCATAGAGGTAAGGGTATACGGGAATTGGCCGCACATGGCCGGGGAGAATGTCCGGTCTGCAAGCGGCAAAATGTAAAGATCCTCTACGAACAGGAAGCGGGTGAAACAAAAGTCAAGATCTGCAAAGTCTGCCGCGCCGCCGTCAAGCACGGCAAGAAAAGCCTGGTTATCGACACGGCGGCTTCCCAGGCGGGAAAATCCGCCGTCCGTGAAGGCGAAGCCGCCGCGCCTTCCGCCGCCGAAAGCCCGCCTGCCGTGTAAAGCGCGGCCGCCTGCGGGTTATTCTTCTTTAGCAAAGGGATTTTCCGCGAGTATTTCGGCGGGGAATATTTTTTCCGCAAGATCCGTAAAATACGAAACGCTGATGTCACTTCCCTTCCCGTTCTGCCTGAGCCAGTGGCGTTGTGCCAGATCGTCGGTGTAGTCTGAAAGGGGATAAACCCTGAAATTGGTATAGCCCGTATCGTAGTGGGTTACTACAGGAATTACCCCCGAATTGTCAATGGATGTGTTCCCGTCTTCTTTTTTTACGCGGACATAGGCAAGGGCGCCCAGGAGACGCGGGCTTCTGTCCTGCGCGGACAAAAAATTCCCCAGCGAATAATAGCAGAGCGTCCGGCCACCCCCGGGTTTGGGGATGGTTTCGACAGGCTGAATGACATGGGGATGGTGGCCGAGGATGAGATCCGCGCCGTGTTCGGCCAGGAAAAGGGCCGTCTTCCTCTGGGCGGCGTTCGGACTGTGCTCGTATTCATTGCCCCAGTGAACGGAGACAACGAGGAAGTCACAGAGGGGGCGGAGGGCGTCCATTTCTTCGGCCATGATTTTCCCGTCCGCCAGCGCGACAAGCCAGGGCTTGCCGGCGGGAACCGGGAGTCCGTTGGTTCCGTATGTATATGACAGAAACCCGACACGTATATTATTCCGCTCGACAATAACGGGCCGCCGCCTTTCTTCTTCCGAACGGTGTATCCCCAGATACCTGACGCCGGGAACGGTATCCCAGTAGTCCATGGTGGCGAAGACCGCCTTTTCCCCCTTGTCCATGACATGGTTGTTCGCGTGATTGACGATGTCAAAACCTGCCCAGACGAGGGCCGCCCCCAGTTCCCTCGGCGAGTTGAAACGGGGGTATCCTGAAAAGCCGAATTCCGCGCCGCCGAGCAGTGTTTCCTGATTTATGAAGGCAAGGCCGGCGTCTTTTATATAGGGGACAATTTCGGAATAATTGCCGGTAAAGTCGTAGTCTTCTCCCGGAGGAGGCGGACGCATCATGGGATCGTGGTACAGATTGTCCCCGGCGGCAACAAGAGTAAGGTAATAAAGCGGAATTGCCGGAGGCTGTGACTCGCCCGCCGTATCGCCGGCGGGGTGGGGAAGCTCCCTGGCGGGCGTGATGCGTTTTTGCAGCGTACATGAAAAAAAGAAAAGGACGGCAAGAAGGCATAACCCCGTTTTTAAAAAGCGGCTTTGTGCCCGCCGTTCCCCGCGCCGGATCATACGGACAGCATAACATGAAAGGGACAGAGGGAACAGTGCGCGCGTTGCCCTTCGGCCGCGGTGGTTCCGGCTTTAACCGAGGAGCTGTATGCGAAGCATCCCCGGAATGCCGCGCATGTTTTTCATTATGCGCTTGAGGCTGTCCGCCGATTCAAGCTGCATGGTAAAAAAGCCCGTGAGGCGGCCGGGCGCCGTTTCTTCAAGACGCCCTTCGACAAGGTGGCCCTGGTGCTTGCGCACAGCCCCTTCAATTTCGGAAAAAAGATCCGATGAAAGGCGGGCCTCTATTCTGAAGCGTTTTACCAGCGCCGAACAGGCGTTTTCCCATTCCACTTCTATTTTCCGCTCGGAAAAATCGGATATGCCGGCAAGATTGCCGCAGTTCTTCCGGTGAATGATGATCCCCCGGCCCCTGGATACATAGCCTATGATGCTGTCGCCTGTAACGGGCCTGCAGCACCGGGCAAAATGTATCATGAAATTTTTTTCATCCTCAACGCGGACATGAAGCGGGGGCCGCCCCTGATCCATGACCTGCTGTACCGCGGGCTGAGGGACGGATCCGGCGGGGCTTTCCTCGGAATGAAGGGCGTCAGGGCCGGCGGGATCTTTTTTCTTTGGAACCGCGTTCTTTTCCATGACGACCGAATCATCGTTCTGTTCCAGCCAGGAACGTATCTTGTTCCGCGCCTTTGAGGTCTTGACCAGCCTGAGCCAGTTGATGTGGGGATGGGCGTTTGCGGCGGTGAGGATCTCCACCACCTGGGTATTCCCCAATTCGGATCTCAGGGGGATAATTGCGCCGTCGGCCTTTGCGCCTATGCAGTGTTCGCCGACCGCCGTATGTATGCTGTAGGCAAAATCTATGGGCGTGGCTCCGGCGGGAAGTTCGACAATATCTCCCTGTGGGGTAAACACATAGATCGAATCTCCAAGGAGTTCCCGCTTGATGTCCCGCAGGAATTCCGCCCCGGTTTTTTCGCCGCCTTCGTTTTCGGCCTGTTTCCAGTTTCTGAGCCTCCCGACTATGGAGAGGTCAACGGGACGGACTATTTCACGGACGCTCCCCTTTTTGTAGAGCCAATGGCTGGCAAGGCCGTATTCGGCGATGTGGTGCATTCCCGTGGTGCGTATCTGTATTTCAAGCATTTTACCGCCGGGTGATATGACCGTGGTATGAAGGCTCTGGTATCCGTTGGATTTGGGCATGGCGATGTAATCTTTGAAACGGCCGTCCAGGGGCCTGTTAAGGCGGTGCGCTATGCCCAGAAGGGTGTAACAGTTTTCTATGCTGTCGCAGATGATCCGCATGCCGAAAAGATCGAAAATGTTTTCGGACGCCTTGTTCCGCTTCCGCATTTTTTGGTAGATCGAGTAAAAATGTTTTGCGCGGCTTGAAACTTCAACGGGTATGCCCGCCTTTTCCGCCTCTTTTCGTATCGCGTCCTGTGCCTGAACCAGAAAATCCTGCCGTTCCCCGCGTTTTTCGGCCACGAGTTTTTTTATCTGCCTGTAGGCTTCCCGGTTGATCTGTTTAAGGGCCAGATCTTCAAGTTCATCCTTGATCCATGAAATGCCGAGCCTGTCCGCGAGGGGAGCGTATATGTCAAGGCATTCCTGCGCCGCCGCCCTGGCGCCGGGAACGGCGGCATCCAGCGTTCTGAGTACCGCGAGTTTGCCGGCGAGTTTAATGAAAATTACCCGTATGTCCCTTGACATGGCAAAGAGCATTTTTCGTATGTTTTCGGCCTCGCGCACAGTTTTGTTCTTCGCCTGAATGTCCCCTGTTTTTGCCGTCTCTTCAAGGAGGAAGGACACGCCCCGGCCGAATTTTTCCGTTTCGGCGGCGTCCGCTCCGTGATCCACAAGAAGGCCTGCCGTGACTGTATCCGCGTCAAGCCCCAGATCTGCGAGGATTTTTGCCGTTTCAAGTGAATGGAGAGGGAAAGACATTTCGTGTTTTTCAGGGCCTTCCCCGGCTGTGGGGGCCTTTTCCCCCTGAAGTTCTTCCAGCCGGTAGAGTCCCCGGAATATCAGCTTCCGCTCTTCTTCAGGATATTTTTTGATTTTTTCTTCAAAGGATGAAATGAGGTTCATGTTTTTTACTTGATAGGGTTTAACCCCTTCCTCCGGGACGGTTCAGTTCCATATCCGTCATGTTTCAGTATCCCCGCGGTGGCGGCATGTGTCTAGCTGTTTGTTGCGCTTTGCGCGTAAAACCTCAAAAAACCGCCTGCAAGGCGGTTTTTTACCCCGCAAACCGTCAAAGGAGCCCGTTTATCGTGGTTTTTGTGGTACGAAGTGACGCAAAAACCTTCGAGTACAACAGGCTCCCAGGGGAAGGGCGGGACGCGGCGGGACGGGCGGTAATCCGCATAAAATGTTGAAAAATGAGCTTGTTCCAAAACCCGGTTGGTTTTGAAACAAGCTCTTGGAGAAAATTGCCAACTCTATATGACGTAAACATGTAGACAAAAGCAATTTTCTCCTTGGGGTAAGTAACTGTTCCAAAACTGAAGTTTTGGAACAGCCTCAAATAATTATAAATGAGGCAATTCCAAAATCCGGCAGTCTAAAAGGGCTACGATTTTGGGACCGGCCCAAATAGTATAAAAACATTAATCCATGTATCTGCAACGCAAAAATTATTTTACCCCAAATTCATTGTAAATAGAAGTGTATAAAAATTTGTTGAAAAAGGGCGGATGGATGGCCGCACTATCCACCCGCCTCCGGTGAACTCTCACCGTGTTTTTAATTATTCGTCGATGGGTATAGAACAATAAGTCGAACTGGCCCCAGTTACTGTTGTTCCACCAGGAGCATTTTGTGTTTTTGATCTTCCTGCGGAGATGTCGGAAAAAGTCCACGTCGTATCAGATGTTCTACCACGACTATCCTTCAAGGTAACACAAACTTCAACCGTTATTTTACCTTTTCGGTTTGTGTTACTCACCGTCACGGAACTAGAGCTAAACGACACTCGCTCTCCATCCGCAAAAACAACAGCCACCGCCGTGCACAGCATTATTAACGCTATGCCTATAACCAAGATTTTTTTGTTCATAAGAATATCCTTTCGTAGTTTACCCTCATTGCGGAGCGTTTGATGTCCGCCACAAGGCGGCTTTAGGTGCGGGGTAGTTTGACACCTGTTGCCCCTGTAATACCTCCTTGACTTTTTCTTGTTTTTAAACGATCCGGCGCAACCTGTTTTAATTGGTAAAGGTAAAACTGTAACCGGATTGCGAGACATTTACCGAGGACGGACTGTAAGAGACATCGTAAATGGTTGCGCCTGCCCCAAGACGCGCCGATGTGGAACCATAGGGCGGAATGGAAACGGTTCCGGTTGCATCATACAATGTGACCGTTACCGATGATCTGTTGTAAAAGGTATACGTCATTCCTGTCTCGCTGGAACTGCTATAAGAGTTGGCAAAGTCATTGTTTGCGGTGTTAAGGCTGTCAGCGACTACTGCCCAATCATCGCTTGTACACCCCGCCAGAGCCAAGG
>JAIRXH010000099.1 GCA_031268385.1 Treponema sp.
CCCGCCGCGGCCCTGGCGACACGTTTTACCTTTTGAACCATGCTGTTTTCAAGACGTTTATAATCATGAACCGCAGCCACCGCCTACCCCTTTAATTTTTTTTAATTATACCAAGTATGGAATAATATTGTCAATACTGAGGCTTTCCCATCGCAAACAAAGTTTGCGCACCAACCGGGTTTTGGGAAATGCTCTACTTCTATAATCGGTCTCTTTCTTTGATCCTGTAGCTTAATATCAGGGCAACACGGTAAAATTCCAGCCGCAGGGGAGAGCTTCTGTTCAATTCCCGGTACTGGTAGAAGTAATGGGCGCCGTTATTCCGGTCCCCGTCCAGGTAGTTCCGCATGGTCCGCAGCTGAACGGCAAACAGCGCGTCGAAACGGGGGGTAACGGCGCAGTTAAACGCGCCCGAGAAGATCCACCGGCCCAGTTTGTCGCCCCAAAGGCCGCCGTCAGGCGTATTGTGCAGGAACCGGTTCACCTCGATCTGGATACCCGCCAGATTGAGGAAAAAGGGCATCCTGTACCCGATAAAGAACTGGCCGTAATAATTCCACCCGTTCCTGTTTTCATCCTCGTTTACTTCGTAAACCCAGGTCTCCCCGCTCCCCGCCCTGGTGTAGGCCTTGTAATTCACCTCGTTGTAGGCGCGGAACACGATATGGCGCCAGGCGCCCGGCCACAGCGCCGCCGTGTCGAACTGGAGGGAACTTCCCCCATGGACCTTCCACACCAGGCCGTCAAAAGGGGAACCCCGTATCACCGATTTTCTGCTGCCGCCCGAAAACGCCGCCTCACGGCTGTCTTCGGGTATGTTGAAGGCAAGGCCGTACAGGCGCCTGCCCGAAATGGTGATGTTCCAGCCGGAACCCAGCGTAGTTCCGGCGGACAGTGTGAAAAAGGCGGCGGGGGTAAACACCGCCTCGAAGCCGCCTTTCAGGGAAATGGGGGTAATTGTCGCCGAAAAGATCGTTTCCACGTTGTTGTCCAGGGTCAAAGGTCCTGTGCCCTGCAACACCGGAAAAATAAAGCGCTGGTTGAAGGTAAGCTCCGCTTCGGGCCTTGTGGAACTGCGGAAGACCAGATCCGAGGATGCCGCCGGTTTGGGAACGGCCCAAAGGGGGAAAAAGGCGCCGGACAGGAAGACAAACACGAGGACCGGAACGGACGGCATTCCGGACATCTACGCGGCCGCTCCAAAACCCGCCTGTATGGCTTCCACATTCATGGGGATAAATTTATGTTTGTCGGGCGTAAAGAAATTTTCGAGGATCTCTTCTATATTCACCATGGAAAGGGCGCCCGTAAGCCGGGCCATGGCGCCTAGGGCAACCATGTTGGCAAAACGGACATTCCCTATTTTTTCGGCGAGCGCCGTAGCCTCAATTCTCACGACCCTCAACCCCTGCCGTTTGGGCTCCTCCTTTACCAGGGTTGAATTGATCACCAGAAGTCCGCCGTCTTTGAGAATTCCTTCACAGAGGGGAAGGGAATCGCCGTTCATCACCAGAGCCGAATCGGGAACCGTTACGAGGGGACTGGCAATTTCACTGTCGGAGACAATGACGCCGGCCCTGGCTATGCCGCCCCGTTTTTCGGCACCGTAAAAGGGAAAAAACGTGACGTTCTTCCCCTCCTTCATGGCGCAGTACACCCATATCTGGCCAAGGGACACTATTCCCTGGCCGCCGAAACCGGCGAAAAAACTCTTTTCCGTCATTGAACACTCCTCAGGGTGTTTTTAATCTCTCCAAGGGGGAAGACGGGGATCATGTACTGTTCCAGCCATTCAACCGACCGGACCGGTTCCATGCCCCAGTTGGTGGGACACTGTGAAAGGACTTCCACCATGGTAAAACCTTCGCCCCGCATCTGGGCCTCGAAGGCCCTGCGTATGTACTGCTTGGTCTTGCGGGCGTTGGGGGCGCTGTTTACCGCCCCGCGGGCTATGTAACGGGTCCCTTCCAGAACGGCAAGCAGCTCCGACACCCTGATGGGGTACCCCATGCCCGCCTCTCCCGGATCGCGCCCTTCGGGAGCGGTGGAGGCCTTTTGCCCCACAAGGGTAGTAGGGGCCATCTGCCCGCCGGTCATGCCGTAGATCGCGTTGTTCACGAAGATCGTGGTGAATTTTTCGCCGCGGTTCGCAGCGTGTATCATTTCCGCGGTGCCTATGGCCGCCATGTCCCCGTCGCCCTGATAGCAGATAACCAGATGATCGGGGAGAACACGTTTGACCCCGGTGGCCGCGGCGGGAGTCCTGCCGTGGGGGGGCTGGACCGAATCAAAATCAAAGTAGAGATCCGCCCAGATGGCGCAGCCTACCGGATTGGTGATAATGGCCCTTTCGCGCAGTCCCATTTCGTCTACAAGTTCGGTGATAATGCGGTGTATTACCCCGTGGCCGCAGCCCCCGCAGTATTTGGTGGGAACCCTGTAAAGGCTCTCCGGAAATCCGTGTAATTGCTTCATGCTCTTTTCCCCGTTCGCGCCTGTATCGTTCATGCCTGTCCTCATTTTCCCAGAACGCGTTTTATTTCCGCGAACACTTCCTCTTCGGCGGGAATTACCCCGCCGGAATGGCCCAGAAGATGAACGGGAGATCTGCCCAGAACGGCGAGTTTCACGTCTTCCACAAGCTGTCCAAGACTCATTTCCACGGTAAGGACGGGTTTTCCCGTCCCGGCAATCTTCCCGAGAGCCTCATGGGGAAAGGGCCAGAGGCTAACGGGCCTGAAAAGCCCCGTCTTTATACCCTCCCTTTCGGCCAGCATCTTCGCGCCAAGGCACACCCGCGCCGAAGTACCGTAGGCGACCAGCGTCAGATCCACGTCCTGGGCGGGATCGCCCGAAGCGCTTCCATCGGCCGCCCGCGGCGCGGCATATTCAAAGCGCGTTTCCGCAGCCTTGATCTTCTCGTAACGCCCAAAACGCGAACGGGTCTTTTCCTCAAGCTCTTCGGGCACAAGGTGAATGGATGTAATATGGCGGGAAGCGCGGACAGCGCCTCCCTTGCCTGTTTCAACAGAAACGGCTGTTTCGGCCATGCGGCCGACTGTCCAGTCCCTGGCGGGCACGCCGCCGGCGGAACGCGCGGGCGGCAGGACCACCCCTTCCATCATCTGGCCTATCATGCCGTCGGCAAGCACGATGGCCGGCATGCGATATTTGTCCGCCAAATCGAAGGCGAGAGAGGTCAGATCCGCCGATTCCTGCACACTCCAGGGGGCAAGCACCAGGCAGCGGTAATCGCCGTGCCCGCCCCCGCGGGTAGACTGAAAATAATCGCTCTGGGCGGGGGCTATGGAACCCAGCCCCGGACCGCCCCGGACCACGTTTACCAAGACCAGCGGCACATCGGCGCCGGCGGCGTAGGAAATCCCTTCCTGTTTGAGGCTGACGCCGGGACTGGAGGAACTTGTCATGGCGCGGACGCCGGCGCAGGACGCGCCATATACCATATTGATCGCCGCCGTTTCACTTTCGGCCTGGATAAAAACACCGCCCCTGGCCATCATGTTCCGGGCCATATAGGCGATAAGCTCGTTCTGGGGCGTGATGGGATACCCAAAATAGGCCCGGCAGCCCGCCCTGAGGGCCGCTTCCGCTATGGCCTCGTTTCCCTTCATTAAGACCTTTTCACTGTTCAACGCAAATGTCTCCTGTATACCTGTTTCGAAAAACCGCTGTCAGGCGCCCAGATCGTAGACCTCGATGCAGACATCGGGACATACTTCAAAACAATTCCCGCAGGCAACGCACTTTTCGGCGTGAGCCGCCTTTGACGGATAGGAACCCGAAGAATTCGATTCGGTATCCTGTTCGAGTACCTTCACGGGGCACGCCCTGATACAGAGCAGGCATCCCTTGCACAATTCACGGTCTATTTCGACCTTTCCCTTTCTGGCCATGCGGCCTCCCT
>JAIRXH010000133.1 GCA_031268385.1 Treponema sp.
GACCCCGCAGGGCATCCGCGCGCCTGGGGCCTTACGCTCTTTATGGGGATCTTCCTTAACATGGTGTACTGGTCGTTCAGGCTGGTAAAGCGGCGGCCGGCGGCCTCCGGGCGCGAAGCTCCCGCCGGGCGCGAAGCTCCCACCGGGCGCGAAGCCCCCGCCGGGCGCCATGAGGCGTAACGGGTTTCGCGTGGTGAACATTCCCCGTTCCTTTTTCCCGGCGGGTCTTCTCCTTGTATCCGCTCTCGCGGCCCTGGGGGGCTTGGCCTGGGCGGAGGAGAGGGGATCTGCCCAAGGCCGCGCCGCCGCAGGCAGCGCTGCCTCAGGCAGCGCCACCCGAGACCGCGCCGCGGCCATTGCCGCTTCCCTTGACGAAAGGCTCCTTGCCGCGCAGCTCATCTTCACGGGCGTTGACGGCAACCGGAGCCTGGGCGGCGCCATGAAGGGGATATTGCGGGATTGTCCTCCCGGCGGGATTGTGCTTTTCAGGTACAATCTCAATGTGGAAAAGGAAGCGGTCAAGGCCTTCCTTGCCGAATGCGCCGCCTTTACCGGGGCCGCCGGCATTCCCCCCTTTGTCGCGGTGGATCATGAAGGCGGTTCGGTTCACCGTTTCGGCCAGGGCGTTTCGCGCCTTCCGGCCGCCGCCTTCTGGCGGGAACTGGCCGAACGGGAAGGGGAGGCGCCGGCCCTTGCCGCCCTGGAAGAGGCGGCCTTCGCTTCGGGGACGGAACTGCGGGAGCTTGGGATCACCTTTAACCTTGCCCCGGTCGCCGAGGTGCTTGACGGTGAAAACCGCGCCTTTCTTGGCGACAGGTCGTTTGGGGAAGATCCCCTCTTTGTCACGGCCGCCGCGGCCGCCTTTATGCGGGGCATGGAAAGGGCGGGGGTCTCCTCCACGCTGAAGCACTTCCCCGGCAATACCGGAACCGATCCCCACCGGGCCTCCCCTGTTCTGGGGAAAGACGGGGCGGCTCTCGCCGGGATGACAGGTCCCTTTGCCGCGCTTGTCAAAGAAAGCCGTGTTCCGGCCGTCATGGTTTCCCACGCGCTTGTTCCCGCCCTGGACGGGGAGCATATCGCCAGTCTTTCCAGTGTCATCATGAAAGGATGGCTCAGGGAAGGGCTGGGGTTTCAGGGCCTTATTATTGCCGATGATTTTTCCATGGGCGCCCTCCGGGATTCAGGCCTCGGGGCGGAAGACGCCGCCGTCCGGTCCCTTGCCGCGGGGGCGGACATGATCATGGCATGGCCTTCCACGTTACGGCGGACGCACGCCGCGATTCTCGCGGCTCTTGAAGACGGGCGGCTTTCGCGGGAAGCCGTCCTCGCGTCGGCGGAGCGCGTCATCGCGGAAAAAATACGGCTGGGGCTTCTTGAATAATGGAAACGCTTTTTATGGATGACGACTGTATTGTGGTGAACAAGGCGCCCGGCGAATCGGTCGAGCCTGTCTCCTCCCCGGCCATGACGGATCTTCCCCGTCTCCTGGGGGAACGACTGGGCGGCCCTGTCTTTGCCGTGCACCGCCTTGACGTTCCCGTTTCAGGCTGCGTTCTTTTTGCGCGGACCAGGGAGGCCCGCTCCTTTTTGGGCAGGGCCTTCGCCGAACATTCGGAAGGGGAAGGGGGGTCCGGCCCGGTCAAAAAAATATACCGGGCCGTTACCGAAATGCCCCGCGGGGAAATGCCTTCAGGCGGGGAACTGGTGCACTGGATCAGGGCGGGGGTGACAAAGAGCGCCGCCTTTGACCAGGCGGGGCCGGGGCGGAAACGGGCCGCTCTCCGCTACCGGATCGCCGGAAGGGGCGACCGCTATCTTTTTCTTGAAATTGAACTTTTGACGGGGCGGCGCCACCAGATCCGCGCGCAGCTTGCCCGGCTGGGACTTCATATCAAGGGCGATTTGAAATACGGCGCGCGGCGGAGCGAAAAGGGCGGGGGCATCAGGCTGCACGCGTATTCGCTTTCCTTTCCTTCATTAAAAACGGGGGAAACGCTCACCGTGTGCGCCCCCTTTCCCCCGTCCGTCCCCGGCGGCCTCCCCGACGCCCTCTGGAGCGCCTTTGAGGAAGCCGCCGGAACGCGGACGGACTTCCCGTCGCCGCCTATGCCCCCGGATGTCCCTCCAGTCTTTTAAGGACCCTGAATTCCCCGTCCGCGCCGAAACGCACCGTTCCGTTTTTACCCCCGCACGCGAGGATTCCCCCTCCGCCTTCGACGGCGGTGATTCCCCCGTCAAGGATTTTGTCGCCGTAGGGGGCAAAGAGCGTGCCGTAGCGGAGGGTTCTCTTTTTTCCCGCCGGAATGACCGTGACGGCAGGCGCGCCCAAAATTTCCTTCTTTTCGCGTGAATAATCCAGTCCATAAGCGAAGGCCGCCAGGGCGTTTTCCGTACCAAGACAGTAGGCAAGATCGGTTCCCCCTTCATGGGGAGCCCAGGGGGTAAAATGCCGGCCGCCGTACTGCATCCAGAGATCGTTGAAGCGGAGGACGATGTCGTCCTGGGCCGCGGCGGCTTTTCCGGGGAAGAAGCAGACATAGGCAAGGCCGAGCGCCGGATTGACAAGGGCGGACCAGCCCAGGGGCGCCTTTTCGGGAATGACGCCGCAGGCGAAATCGGTGTAACCTGTGGGGCCGGGAACGCGTGAAAGGTCGGCCGTTCCGCCGCCCGCGAGGGGCGCTTCGGCCAGCGAGGCGAATTCCGCGTCCAGGGCGAGCCGCGTTGTGTCGTCAAATTCGCCCCCTTTAGGCGGCGTGCTCCAGCGGCCGGCCGCCGCGGAGATCCGGCAGCCCGGCTGCAGGAACGGGGCCCCCAGGGTGTTGTGCCAGCCGCAGCATATTTCAAGATCGATTTTTCCCCTGTTCGTTATTTCAAGACTTGCGTAATGAACGTTTTCGCCCGGCATGACGGCGTCCGTTTTTTTGAACGAAAGGGGCATGCCGCCTTCGGGGCTTTCCATCCTGGAAACGGCGAAGGCCGCGCCGCTTTCCCTGTCCGTTCCGCCCGCGGCAAAGCGCCACAGGCGGTTCGCGGTCCAGCCGTGGACGGGAATGTCGACGCCGCCGTCCCTGCCTCCAGGGCCAAAGGAGGGGGCGCAGGGAAAATTTCCGGCTATATCGTAGAGAAGGCCTGCCTTCCAGAACCGCGCCTCCGCCGCGCCGAAGGGCCGCCCCGAATTTGAGCGGAACCAGGGGAGCCAGTGGGCGTTGACGCGGCTCTTTCCCCTGGCGGCCGAGAGTTCGGGGATCATTCCCCCCTGGTCGTCTATCATGACGCGGAGCGTCCCGTTTTCAAGAAGCGTCGCTTCCCGTCCCCCCAGTTCCGTCACGCGGGAAAATTCCGCCCCGCCTTCGGAAACCGTTTTTTCGCCGTTTGTAGAGAGAGCCGCCATTCAAAGCCTCCTGTTTGGGAATAATTATACGGCCGGATGAAACCGGTCTTTTTTGCCCGCGGTGTTTTTTCCGTTTTTCCCCGGAAGGGAACGGAGGAAATCAATCAACGGCGCTTCCCATGTTTCCGCCCCGCGTCCCCCTTCCATGAAGCGCCGGTACATGGAAAGAATGTGCTCCCGCACCGCCCGTCCGTCTTCTTCGGGGAGCCGCGTTTTCGGCATGCCGGGAGCTGCGGCCGCGCCCGAAAAAAGCCGCGAGGCGAATGCCTCCGCCTCCTCCTCCGGGAAGAGCCGCCTCTCGACGCAGGAGAGGACATACATCGCCGCGGCCACGCAGTTGATGCTGTGCTGCTTGATGTAGAGGAGCGATTCGGTAATGGCGGCCGCGCCGCGCTCAAGCTCTTTGGTCTGGCGGAAAAATTCCGCTTCCTTTCCCATGCCGCGCACTATGTCCCTGAACTGTATGTGGGCGTTGATCACCACCATTACATGGAGGCTCGGTATGCACAAGAGGTGCGGATCCAGGAGGTGAATGAAGAAGAAATGGGGGCTGGCAATGTAGAAGGGCCGCGTTGTGGTGGAAAGGTTGCGGCTGTACACCCCGGCCGCGGCAAGGTAGATGCGCTTTACCGACAGGATCAGGGTTTCGATAGCCTTGTCCGAACGGCGTCCGAAAGTATGCCAGAGAAAACTGATGACGCGCAGCCAGAATCCGACAAAGTCAAGGTACACGTAAACCCAGGAGGGGGTAAAGGGGATTTTTTCATCAAGGGGATGATCGACAGGCGTTACGGGAATACGGCCGGGCTGCAGCGCCGCGCGGTACTGGCGGAAAAAAAAATGGTACAGCTGCTTTGCCATGCAGTCCACGCCCGTTTTTCTTAAAAAGGAACTGCCGAAAACCCTGATGAATGCGGAGATAACCGGTTCGTCGTAGATGCTTTTATACATAGGTGTACTTTCAGTATACTACATGGAGGAAAGGCTGTCACCACGGGACGGGCGGCGCGCGGCTATTGACATAAGGTTACGGTGAACCTTTAGAATCGTCCCCAAGGAGCATACAATGAGGACCATCAATCTTGGTTTGTCGGGACTCACGGTCCCTGTTATCGCCGTGGGCTGTATGAGGATTAACGCCATAGGAAAGGAGGAGGCCGCCCGTTTTGTAAAGGCCTCCCTGGACCTGGGCGCGTATTTTTTTGATCACGCCGATGTGTACGGCGGCGGGACCTGCGAGGAGATTTTCGCGGATGTCATAGGGATGACAAGCTCGGTAAGGGAAAAGATCCTGCTGCAGACCAAATGCGGCATACGGCCGCAGGTTGCCTTTGATTTTTCAAAGGAGCACATACTCAAGTCGGTAGAGGGGAGCCTCAAGCGGCTCAAGACTGATTATATCGACGTGCTCCTCCTCCACAGGCCCGACGCCCTTGTTGAGCCTGAGGAAGTCGCCGAGGCCTTCGGCCTGCTTCACGCTTCGGGGAAGGTGCGGCATTTCGGCGTATCCAACCAGAACCCCATGCAGATACGGCTTCTTCAAAAGTATGTCAAACAGCCCATCGTGGCCAATCAGCTTCAGCTTTCGATAACCAACGCCACGATGATTTCCCAGGGGCTTCACGTGAACATGCTGGACGCGGACGCGGTAAACCGCGACGGCCTTACCCTTGACTTTTGCCGCCTTAATGACATTACCGTTCAACCCTGGTCCCCCTTCCAGTACGGCTTTTTTGAAGGCGTGTTTTTGGGAAGCGAAAAGTTCCCCAAACTCAACGGGAAGATAGACGAAATCGCCAAAAAGTACGAAGTTTCCAATACTACCATTGCCATGGCATGGCTGCTCCGTCATCCGGCCCGCTTCCAGCCGGTGACAGGCACCATGAATCCCTCACGGCTCAGGGACTGCGTAAAGGCGTCGGAAGTCACCCTTACCAAAGAGGAGTGGTACGAGATTTACCTTGCCGCCGGAAACACCCTTCCGTAAACGGAGCGTACATGCCCGGTCCCCTTGTCAACGCCGCGACGATCATGATCTGCTCCCTCATCGGCCGTTTTCTCCTCCGGGGCATTCCCGGCCGTTTTGAGGAGATCATCAAAAAGGCCATAGGGCTTGCCGTCATCTATGTGGGAATCAAGGGCGCCCTTGAAAGCCGGCATGTTCTTCTGCTTATCATGAGCATGGTCATTGGCGCCGTTCTTGGGGAGCTTGTCAATATTGACAAACGGATGAACGCCCTGGGCGGCTGGGCGGAACGGAAGCTCTCCGGCGGCGCCCGTGAAAAAGCCCCCGCGTATGCGGGCGGCCCCCCGGGCGCGGGTAACGCCGCGAACGCGAGTAACGCGGTTGCCGCCGGCAGATCCTTTTCCAGAGGGTTTGTCTCGGCCAGCGTCATCTTTTGTTCGGGCTCCATGGCCATAGTCGGCTCCATTCAGAGCGGGCTGGAGGGAAACCACGAACTCCTCTTCGCCAAATCCATACTCGACGGATCGATTTCAATTGTCTTTGGCGCTTCCATGGGCATTGGCGTGTTTTTCTCCGCCGTCCCGGTGCTGCTCTACGAAGGGGGCATGGCGCTGGCTTCCCTCGCGATACGGGATTTTCTTACCCAGGAGATCATCACCGAAATGTCCGCCGCGGGAAGCCTCCTCATAGCTGCCATCGGTTTCAATTTTTTGTCCGTAAAGGAAATACGGGTGACCAACCTTGTCCCCGCCGTGTTTGTCCCGTGGGCGTATTTCGCGGTAAGGGCGCTGGCGGGGAGCTTCTAAAAACCCCGGAGTTTCCCGGCCGGGTAAGACCCTCCGCGAAAGACCCCCGCGGCCTCCTGAACTCCTCAATTCAAAGGATATAAAGGAAGAAATTATGTATAAGAAAAATACTGTATTATTGTTTTTGTTGATTATGGGTATTAAGGGCTTGTTCGCCGAAACTTTGATAATACGGGTAGAAAATGCCGAACCCGGTAAGGGACATCTAATGGTCGGGTTATTCAATAATGAAAATAGTTTTCCGGATGATTATTATGCAGGACAAAGGATACCGGTAACGGACAGGTTAATGATTGTTACCTTTACTGATTTACCGGAAGGAATGTACGCCGTGTCGGTTTATCAGGATAATAATGGCAATGAACAACTGGATAAAAATATCTTTGGAATTCCAAAGGAAAAATACGGTTTTAGTAATAATGCAAACAGGCCGGATTATAATAAATGTTTATTTAATTTTAAGGGCAATATGACAATTACTGTAAGACTTGGATAAAGGAACTAAAATGAATATTTTAATACACGACATAAAAAACCCGGATGAAAAAACATTTTTTGATAATTGGAAAAATGACGCCACTGTTATCTCGGATAATGGAAAAATACATCCGTGTATTTGCTGTTTTGGCTGCTGGATTAAAACGCCGGGCCAATGTGTTATTAATGACGGGTATAATAATATGGGAGCATTACTGTCAAAATGTAAGCGGATGATTATTATAAGCCGGTGTTTCTACGGCAGTTACAGCCCCTTCGTCCATAATGTCCTGGACAGAAGCATTCCCTATATATTACCATGTTTTAGAACTAAAAATGGCGAAACCCACCATAAAAACCGCTATGATAATGCCATCATATTTACCGTATATTTTTACGGAAAAATTTCTGACCGGGAAAAAGAAACCGCCCGAAAATTGACCGCGGCAAACGGTATCAGCTTTTTCGCGCAAAAAACGGAAACATATTTTTATGAAAAAATTGAAGATATACCGGAGGTTTTGTAATGAGAATTAGCATAATCAACGGAAGCCAAAAACCAGGAGAATCAAATACCGG
>JAIRXH010000182.1 GCA_031268385.1 Treponema sp.
CTTCCAGTCACAGGACATACTTCAACAGGGCCAGGGCTATGCCGCCTTCGCCGCAGGGGGCGGTAACGGCACGCGAGGCCTGTTTTAGTTCATCGCAGGCGTTGCCCATGGCGACGCCCAGTCCGGCAAAGCGGATCATGTCTATATCGTTGGCGCTGTCTCCCATGGCGACGCTGCCGGAACGGGACATGCCAAGCTGTTCAAGAATTATCTCCATTGCGCGGGCCTTGCTTTCACCCCGTATGATGGCTTCGTGGTAGCCGTTCTGCGGAAAAATATGAAAGGCGTTTCCCAGAAGGGCGGTTTCTTTTTCTTCGGCGCAATTTCCGTCCATGGTGAGTTTGGTGACAATCGCGCCTGAATATTTTACGTCAAAGTCATGCTCCGTTGTAACGGGAAGACAATCGTCAAGGGACAGCGTACAGGATTCGGGCCTGTAGGCGTACAGCGTGGTTTCGCCTTCGAAGATACACCATTTTTCCATTTCAATATACAGGGCGGCGGCGGCCTGGAGCAGATCTCCTGAAATCCATTTATGATAAACGGTCCGTAGCGTGTTCCCTTTTTTAAGGAGAATATGCGCCCCACCGCCCGCCGCAATACCGTCTATGTACGGCGCTTCCAGGAGATTCCGGGGAACAATGGCGAGGGAACGGCCGGTATTCAGAAAAAAACGGTGGCCGCGCCGGCGCGCTTCCTGTATCTGCCGCAGATCTTCCTCGTAGGGACCGCCGTTTTTTGAGATGAGCGTTCCGTCTATATCCAGAAATATTGCGCGGGACGCGGATAAGGCGGCGGACTTTTGTTCCCCGCTTTTTTTATCTTCCGAACAAGTTGAATTTTCCGAACTTGTACCACTTTCCATTGTTTTTCCTGCTGCTTTCATCAAGGGTTTTAAAGACAAAGGACGCGAACGGGCCTTCCTCCCCCGCCCCGGAATAAGAGAAACCCAGGGATACGTATGGCTCGTCAAAAGAAGAAACAAGAAGGCTTTGCGAAAAAGCCCGGAAGGAAGCCTGCGCCGCCGGCCCCAGGAGATCGGCTTTTTCGCCCTTTCCCCCAATTGAAGAAAGATCGGAAAGAACAAGACCCAGAGTTCCGGCCCTGCGCGATCTGAAAACCGAGGCAATTTCCTTTGCGAGCAAGAACCATCCCTTGATATGATCATTCACAAGGATCTCGACATCTCTGGCGGGAAGATCCGCGATGCTTTTCCGCATTGACGGCGGAACGCAGACCAGAAGCGCCTCGTCAATGTGTTCAAGGCGGTTTTCCGCGGACAGTATCACGGTGCGGGCCGAGATGGGGCTTCCGGGATTCCAGCTGAGGGATATCCGCGCGGTTGAACCTGGGGCCGTTTCCGTGTCCGCCGGGGCGGGAGCTTCCGGCGCGGAGGCGCCCTCCTGAAGGCGGTTGTGGATGGAAGCGACGGCGAGGCTTTCCACCCGCCGCGCGGCCTCGGCGGCAAGGGCGGCAAGAAGCGGCGATTCATTTCCGGCAATAAGAATTCCTCTGGTCATAATTAACCCAGCCCCACGTCAAGGACCATCATCAGGGCAAAACCGAGCATCAGGCCCAGCGTCGCGATGTGTTCGTTCCCTTCCTGCCTGGATTCGGGAATTACCTCTTCGGCCACCACGAAGATCATTGCCCCCGCGGCAAAGGCCAGTGTGTAGGGGAGAACAGGCTGAATGTAGAACACCAGCGCCGCTCCCAGAACCCCGGCGACAGGCTCGACAAAACCGGAAAGCTGTCCGTACCAGAAAGCCCTGCTCCGGCTCATGCCGTCGCGGCGCAGGGGAATGGATACTGCGGCCCCTTCGGGAAAATTCTGCAGTCCTATGCCCAAGGCAAGGGCCACAGCTCCCGCCAGTCCCGCGCCGGGTATGCCCGCCGCCGCCGCTCCAAATGTCACCCCGACGGCAAGCCCTTCGGGAATGTTGTGTATGGTAATTGCCAGTACCAGGAGGACGGAACGGGAAAGGTTCGTTTTGGGACCTTCGGCATCCTTGATGCTGTACTCGATGTGAAGGTGGGGAAGGACGCGGTCCATGATCCTGAGAAAAATACCGCCGGCAAGAAAACCGGTTACCGCGGGAAACCATCCGGGAATTCCCGTTTTTTCGGCCGACATTTCCGCCATGGCAATGGCAGGCGCCAGGAGCGACCAGAAACTTGCCGCTATCATCACGCCTCCGGCAAAACCAAGCATGCCGTCCAGCGCCTTGCGGTTAATCGTCCTGAAGAAAAAAACCGTACCGGCTCCCAGGGCGGTCAACCCGTAGGTAAAAAGCGTCGCAAGCAGGGCCTGCAGGATAACCGGCCGGCCAATGAACCAGTTCATGCGCACATTCTAATAAATTTTACGACAAAGTAACAGGCCGAAAGCAAAGCTGCGCTTCACTTTCGGCTGGGGAGTTTTCGCGGTGCGAAAACTCCAAGGGCCGCGCGAGAGGCCGAAGAACCGCGAAACTCCATGCCTTTCGGTAACATTTCGAAATGAGGCATTTCGGGACCACCGGCCGCACCGGCATTGCTCCGAATATCCCCCAAAAACAGTCTGAAGGCGGATAAAGTCCCGGAGAAGTTTTGTCGGTTGACAACAAAATATCTCCATGGGAGAATTGACAAATCAAGGGAAGCACTGATTAGCCACAAGTTAATCAGCGTTACCCTGGATTTCCCGAAACGTCAAGGGGGCAGTATGAAACACATGAAACATATTGGAATCGGGCTGCTGGTTTTCGCGTTGTCCGCGCCGTGCATGGCCCAAACCTTCGCCGATACCTCCGGCGCGTCCGTCAATGCGGGCGAGGAAATCATCGTGTACCGCCTGCCCGATCCTGAACGGCTGTATATATACCGCAGCGGCATGATGGTTTATGACGCGGTCATTCCGGGCAACGCGGTCATCAACAATACCTTTATCCTGCCTGAAAATATCCAGTTGGACAGCCTGACCATTTCGCAGTCCGGGAGGCGCATCTACACCTTTTCCACCGAAATCGGCGAAGTGCTGGTACTCCTGCGGAGGGGCGAGCGGCCGACTCTTGTGCGGATATTGCAGGTTCATATACCCGAAGCGTCCTCCGGCGTTCCGCTTGAGGTGCGGTATGGGATCAGAAACTCCGGTTTAAGCTGGGATTTTATCCTTGATATGGAAATAAAGGAACAGAATTTCCTTGACTGCGCCCTGGTCGCCGTCATCAAAACGGAACGGGAACTTCCCGGTACTACACAATCGATCCTTTCAAAGAGGCCGGAGATCATTCTTGC
>JAIRXH010000008.1 GCA_031268385.1 Treponema sp.
AGCTTCGCCTTGACTCTACCGCTTCTTCTTCCACCTGATGTAGACCTGCCTGCCGGTTCCGTTTTCCTGCGGCCTTTCCTCGGTTTCAAACTGGGGAATGGCCCGGAAAAGGTCGCCCAGTTTGCGGAAGCCGAAGTTGCGCGGATCGAAATCGCCTGAGCGGTTGGTGATCTTCTGCCCGACGCCGCCAAGATAGGCCCAGCCTGATTCATCGGCGAGATCTTCCACCGTGTCGCGGAGCAGCTTGAGGAGCCGCCTGTCTCCCTTGAATTCCTTGCGCGGCCGCGACGTGTGGCGGGCGTCGTCCTCGTCGCTTTCATCCTGTTCCTTCAATATTTCGGTGTAGATGAATTTGTCGCAGACCGCGACAAAGGCGCGGGGGGTTTTCTTTTCGCCGAAGCCGTACACGGTGCGGCCGCTTTCCCTGAGGCGGGAGGCCAGGCGGGTAAAGTCGGAATCGCTTGAAACGACGCAGAACCCGTCGAGCCTTTCGCTGTACAGAAGATCCATGGCGTCTATGATCATGGCGCTGTCGGTCGAGTTTTTTCCGCTGGTGTAGGAAAACTGCTGTATGGGCTGAATGGCGTATTCAAGGAGTCTTTCCTTCCAGGATCTGAGGTTGGTGCTGGTCCAGTCGCCGTAGATGCGCTTGACGCTGGCGACGCCGTATTTGGCCACTTCGTCCAGGAGCCCTTCGATTATCGCCGGCTGGGTATTGTCCGCGTCGATAAGAACCGCGAGTTTTGCCTGGCTGATTTCAGCCTGCTGGTTTGACGCAAGCGGTGAATTTGAAAAAGGCAGCAATGGCATAATTATTCTCCGAAGATTGATTTTTTTATCCGCCGTAAAAGGCCGATTTTTCCCAGGGGTATGCGCAGGACCTCCCCCGGATTTTCCGCTGAATCAAGGACAAGGATGCTTTCGCCTCCCTTTTTTTCAATGGCGCCGGGAATGCCGCGGACTTCCCTTGAATCTCCCCTGGAGGACCATTTTACTTCCACCAGTGATTTCAAGGCTATGGCCTGCCGCGCGATATTCGCCTTTCCGGCGTAGTCAAGGCCCCGCGCCTCAAGTTTTTCGTAGCGTATGGACGCGCCGTCAAGCTGCGATTCGCAGAGGATAAGGCGCCGTTCCATTCGTGACAGCAATTCCGCCCGTTCTTCTCTTGTAAGGCTGAGTTTTTCAAGGCTCTTCCTGAAACCTTCCTTGATCGCCTCTCGCGCCCTTTCCCTTTCGGCGGGATCTTCACTGTCCCCGCGGCGCGGACTTTCGGGGAAGGGGAAGTCTTCCCCTTTTTCAAGCGCGGAAAAAAAGATCTTCCTGGGAAGGCGGGGCGCGGTTTTTGCGCCGCCGCCCCGCGCGATAATGTCCACGCCCGCCCTGCGCAGGGCTTCGGCGGCCGTTTCGGTTTCGGGGGCCGGTGTAAAGGACGCGCTTTCGGCGTCTTCAAAAAGCAGGTACACGCCGGGCGTCAGGGTTTTTCTGATGAGGCTCCGCAGGGGCTCCGCTTCCGCCAGATACTGTCTGTCCTGTGAAAGGGTGAGCACGATCCCCTCTTCAAGGGTCACTTCGCCGTAACGCTTCTGCCAGTCCCCAAGCGTCCACACAAGGGTTTCGTTTATCCTGTTTCCCGAAAGGCGTTCCAGAAGGCCGGACATCTGTTCCGCGCGTATGCCCCGGTCAAAACCCCTTACCGCCGAATCACGGGTCAGCTCAAAGCGAAGGGCGGTTCCCGTTTCGCGCACGGCGGAAAAGAACGCGAGATCAAGGATGTCGGCGAAGGCCGTTTCAGGATACGCTATCCAGGAAAAGGGGGCGTCCATGGCGAGAACGGCGCCCTGGCCCTTCTTCCCTGAACCGTCCGCGCCTTGGGCAAGCTGAAAGAGCGAGTTTCCCCTGGTAACGATGAGGCCGGTTTTTTCAAGCGCGTCAAGGAAGCGTTCAAAGTGAATCTCCTGCCGCGCGGGAAACGTGTCCGGCTCTTCCCGTTCAAGGACAAAGAGCCTTCGCCGCAGGGTTTTAAGCGGATAGAGGACGCCCGCCTGGACAAACTCCAGCGTCCTGTGGAAGAAGCCCGCGATGTTCCTGACGCGGCCGCGGCCAAGGTAGGAGACAGGTCCGCCGAATGCCTCATGTTCAAAACAGTAGATCCCCGTGGCCCAGTATTCCAGCCTTTCCCGTGAAGAGAGCCTTGCGAAGTCTTCAAGCCGCTCCCTGTCGGGAAAGAGATGTTCCCCGTCGGCGCGAAGCAGTTCCAGCATGTAAAGTCCCCCGGCAAGGATCTCCATGTCCATATCAGGAAAAATACGGTTCCCTTCCGCAAGGATCTTCTTTCGTATTCCCTCCTTGCCCTGATCCCGGACAGGCCTTAAAAAGCAGGGTTCTTCAAGAACAAAGGAAACGATTCCGGCAATAAGGCAGTCCCCCGGCAGGGCCGCCGCCTTTTCGGACAAAGGAAAAGATCCGCCTGATTCAGCGGAGCGGGACGGAAAGAGGCCTCCGCTGTCCCCGGCAAAGGGCGCCAGAACACTTTCCAGCGCGGGATTAAGCGCGATACGGGGCGGGCCCTCTTCGCGGAAGCGGTAGATGATGAAGCGCTCTTCAAGGTTAAGCATCCGGGTCTGAAGTTCAGCGGCGCTCATATCCTCCAGGAAGAAACTCTCCAGTTCTCCAGGCAGGGGTTCTCCCAGAAACGCGACGGCGGCAATGAAGACGGCGTCTTCTTCATCAATGTAAAGGCCTATGATCTTCCGTATGTCGTCACGCGAAAGAAAGACCACAAGATCTTCCAGCAGTTTCTGTTTGTTGAAAGGAGTCTTGATGTTGCCGAACACGCTCCGCAGAAGTTCAAAAAAGGGACCGTCGGGAAGGGTCATCAGGGCCGATTTCCACGCCTCAACGGATCTGAACGGTTTTTTCATGGTTCCGTCCAGTGCTGTATGGAGTATTTGTACCCCTGTTCGGCGAGGAATTTCTGCCGGTTCGCGGCGAATTTCTCCTCGACCGTGTAGCGTGAAACCAGGGTAAAAAACCACGAGCTGCGGGCGGCTTTTTTTCCGGGCGGGGCCTTGGGCCGCAGTATCCTTCCCAGCCGCTGGGTCTCTTCCTGTCTGGACCCGAAGGAACCTGAAACCTGCACCGCCATGGACGCGTCGGGAAGATCGATGGCGAAATTGGCGACACGGGAAACCACGATGATCCGCACTTCACCCCGCCTGAATGTGTTGTAGATGCGCTCCCGTTCCGCGTTGGGCGTCTTTCCGGTGACAAGCGGCGCCCGTATGAGCTTTGCGATGGATTCAAGCTGGGAAAGGTACTGCCCAATAACAAGGATCTGATCCTCCCGGTGGTTTTCGACAAGCTGCCGTACAATTTCCTCCTTCCGGGGATTTTCGCTTGCGATGCGGTACTTTTCCCGCTTGCCCGCCACCGCGTAGGGAATGCGCTGTTCTTCCGGCAGATCCAGCCTTATCTCCGTACAAAACGCCTCGGCTATCCATCCCTTGCTTTCAAGCTCCTTCCAGGGAACATCGTAACGCTTGGGCCCCACAAGGCTGAACACGGCGTCCTCCGCCCCGTCTTCCCTGATGAGTGTCGCGGTAAGCCCCAGCCGCCTTACCGCCTGGAGTTCCGCCGTGACCCGGAACACCGGGGCGGGAAGCAGGTGGACTTCGTCGTAGATGATAAGCCCCCAGTGCCGTTCATGGAAAAGCCTGAAATGGGGAAAGTCCGAGTCCCGGTTGGGACGCCAGGTGATGATCTGGTAGGTGGCGATGGTAACCGGGGCGACGGCCTTGGAATCGCCGGTATATTCGGCAATCTGCCCCGAGTCAAGTTCCGTCTTGTCAAGGAGTTCCTCTATCCACTGGTGTACCGCCGCCACATTGGTGGTAAGAATGAGGGTGTTGGTTTTAAGCCAGGACATAAGGACCATTCCCACCACAGTTTTTCCCGAACCGCAGGGAAGCGCCACGACCCCGTAGCCCGTTCCCGGCCCTCCCGAACCGTACACGGCGCGCGCCGCCTCTATCTGGTAGTCGCGGGGGGCAAAAGGCCGCCCCGAGGCGCTTTGCTTCCGTAGCGTCACATCAAGATCCTCGCCCTTTGCCAGGGGGGCTTCGTCCTTTACCGGCCAGCCGCCGCGTATCAGTTCCCTTTTTACCGTTCCCCTGTCGACAAGGCGAAGGGCAAAGCCCCCCTGGGTCTTGGTGAGCAGTTTTGAAAGGCTCTTGACCGCGCCTATTTCCGCCCTGATTGCCTGGTCTTTTACGGCAAGAAAGAGATCGTCTCCTTCGCCCGGAACAAGGCGTATCTTTCCGTAGCGGGCCATGGTGTCGGCAAAGCCGTCCAGTATGCCCGAAGGAATGGGGAAGCGGGTGTAATCGCCGAGCGCCCCGGCGATGTAGTCGCCTGTAAAACCGGCGCTGGCGGCGTTCCACAGTGAAAGGGGAGTAATGCCGTATGTATGTATGTGTTCGGGGGATTTTTCAAGCTCCGCGAAAGGCAGAATGGCGGCGCGGGCTTCCTCCGCCCGGCGGGCGTGTACATCAAGGAGCAGAGTATGGTCACTTTGGACAATCAGGGGATTTGCCGGATCAACAGCCATAACCTTTTTAGTATAAGGGAGAAGGGGGCAAGGGGCAATGCCCGGCAATTCGCTTTGCGAATTACCGGGCATTGCCTGGGGAGTTTTGCGGCGGAGGCGCGGAGTTCCAAGGCGGCGCGTGGTTTGGATGCCGCAAAACTCCAGGGGCGCGCGGAATTGCGGGCGCGTGAACATTCCCCCCGCCCGTGGAGTTTTGCGGCTCCGACCCCGGACACTGCCCCCAAACCTTCGCATAGCCGCCGCGAAACTCCTCAGGTGAAAGGCGCGAGGCGCCTTTCACCCCAAAACTCCCCAGCCTAAGGCAAAGCTACGCTTTGCAGGGCATCGACATTTACTTTTTTCAATACCAAAATTCCCTTAAAATTAGACTATTTTGAAGAAGAAATTCACCGCAAAGTCGCGGAAGGCGAAGAAGTTCCGGTACAAAGTTTCGTTT
>JAIRXH010000033.1 GCA_031268385.1 Treponema sp.
CGCCCGGCAGTTTGGAAGGGTACTCATGGAATAACCGCGGAAACAACCGGCCCCCACTGCCCAACCTGGCCCTTGCGGTTCTCGTAGCGCGCGCAGACGTAGGCCGTCATGCCCGCCTCGGCGCCCTCAAAGGTGAGGCGTTCCTTCCGGCGGCGGGTAAAGCGGTAGTGCTGGAGGCCCTTGCCGTCAACAGGCGGAGCCTGGAGGTAGTGCTTGTCGGACGCGGCCTGCTCCAGGGTCGCGCCGCCCGGCGGCATAATGCCCGCGTAAATCGCGTAGCCGTAGTCGCTGTCGCTTTCCAGGGCCTCGGTTCCCGGCATGGGGCCCAGATGCGCGTCAAGGCTGTGCGGGCCGCCGGGGTAACTGAGGGCGACCGCGGGCACCCCGGTGGGCGGCGGCGTGGGCGTGGGGTGCGGGTCCTTCTCCCTGAACCCCAGCGCCGCCCAGTCCGCCTCCGAAAGCGGCGGAATTTTGAAGTACCGGTCCCTGAAAAACCGCATGATTTTCTTCAGGGCCTCGAACGCCTGCTGGCACGCCACCGTCTGGACGTGCGTGCGCTCCGCCTTGTCCAGCACCTTTTGCAGCGCGGCCTGGGCGTCCGCGTACGCAAGCCCGTACTCGGTAAACTTCTCCGCGGGGACGCCCCAGGCAGTCCGCCGCTCGCTTGTCATGTAGGTAATCTGTTCATGTGCCATGGCCAATATCCCCGTCCTGGACGAGGGCAGCCAATCGTTACCTGTTGCCATCGCGCTCTATCCTCCTCTGCTTTATCCGCACACAGGCGGTATTGTTTCCGGCCCGAAAGGGGCCCTTTTTAACCGGGAAAGAGATCCTTTTGACCTGGAAAGAGATCCTTCTGACCTGAAAAGAGATCCTTCTGACCTGAAAAGAGATCCTTTTGACCTGAAAAGAGATCCTTTTGACCTGGAAAGAGATCCTTTTGACTTGAAAAGAGATCCTTTTGACCTGAAAAGAGATCCTTCTGACCTGAAAAGAGATCCTTTTGACTTGAAAAGAGATCCTTTTGACCTGGAAAGAGATCCTTCTGACTTGAAAAGGATCCCTTTTGACTTGAAAAGGATCCCTTTTGACTTGAACGGGATCCCTTTTACGTTGGCAGGAGTTCCTTTTGAGGTAAACGGGGCCCCTTTGGGTCCGCAATCCGCCGTATATACGGCCGCGGGGAGCGGGCCCGGCCGGGGCGTGTGGAACGCTATGCATAGTGTGGAAAGCGGGCGATTGTCGGAAAACGGCCCCACACACACGGGGCGGGCGCGGCGAGAGTACCTGATTCCGTACTGTGCAAGAAACCGGGACAAGAGCGCACTGTGCCAAAACGCGCCCCGCCAGGGCCGGCGCGGAAAGCCGCTTTCATGGCGGCAATTATATCTTGTCAGGCAAGAATGTGTCAACAAAGTGCGTTGCCTCATAAAAAATCTTACCCAAAAGAGGTTGAGGGCCTCAAAACCCGGCATTTTGGAATTGCTTCAATTCTCTCTTTTATGATACATTGGAAACAGTTTCAAATGTCAGATTTGCCGGAACCGGAGGAAAAGGTGTTTAGAATACGATTCGCCAAATTCGAACCCACCCTGTATGTGTTTAAATACAAAAAGGGAAGGATAACCACACAGGGGGAAGGCCTTTCCTTCCGTTACTACGCGCCGGGAACCACGCTGGTCGCCGTTCCCATAGGAAGCGTTGACGCGTCGTTTATGTTTTCGGAAACCAGCGCCGACTTTCAGGAATTGACGATACAGGGCCAGATGACCTACCGGATCAGCGATCCCGTTAAAACCGCGAAAATGCTCAACTATACCATCGACAGTTTTGCCCTTTCGTATATTTCCGATGATCCGGCAAAGCTGCCGGAACGGCTTATCAATCTTGCCCAAATTGCCGCCAAGGGAGCGGTAAAGCGGCTTTCCCTTAAAGAAGCGATTGTCTCTTCCGACAGCGTGGCCCAGTCGGTGTATAAATCAATGACTGAAGACAACATGGTAAAAAACCTGGGCGTGCAGGTACTTTCACTTTCCATCGCGGCGATCAAACCGAATCCCGAAACGGCCAAAGCCCTGGAAGCGGAAACCCGGGAAGAAATTCTTAAGGAAAGCGACGAAGCAATTTTCCGCCGCCGCAATTACGCGGTAGAACAGGAACGGGTTATCCGGGAAAGCGAGCTTAACACGGAAATCGCCGTGGAAAACAAAAACAGGGAAATACAGGAAACCCGGATGGAGACAAAGCGGCTTGCCCAGCAGAAACAGCTTGAAATGAAAGAAACGGAATTACGATTCACCATCCAGGCGGAAGAACAAAACAGGGCGCTGGTAGACCTGCGGACCCGCAACGAAAGAACGGAGGCGGACGCGAAAGCCTATGCCCTGCGTGAAATTATGAAGGTCTACCAGGAAGTACCGGCGGAAGTGCTTAAAGCGCTTACCAGCGCGGGAATTGACTCAGGCCGCCTTATGGCGCTGGCGTTTCAGGGAATTGCCGACAAAGCCGACAAAATCGGCAACCTCAACATCACCCCGGATCTTTTAAACACGATCATCGGCGGAAACGGCGATTAGTATGAAAAAAGCGGGATATGAAAAAAATTGAAAACAGGATCGTGATTGTCGTCCGGGAAACGCGGCTTGAAAAAGTCCTGGCTGCCCAAAACACCGTGTCACAGGCGAAGTTTTACATTAACCAGCTTGGCGGCGACTTTGAAGAATACGAAACGGAGCACAACCACTACAGCCAGTCGGTCCGGAAGGCCCGGCAGGATCTGGACGCCATCGCGAATATCCAGGTGCTGGGCAGACAGTATCTTCCCAACTTTATTTTTGCCCCCGGCGATATTGTGGTAGCCGTAGGCCAGGACGGCCTTGTGGCAAACACACTCAAGTACCTCGACGGCCAGCCGCTTATCGGAATTAACCCCGACCCCGCCCGCTGGGACGGAGTGCTGCTTCCGTTCAAGCCGGAAGACGCGGCAAAAATCGTGAAAGAAACCGCCGGGGGAAGACGGCGGCTCGAAGAGGTAACCATGGCAAGCGCGAAAGTCCAGAACGGCCAGGAACTGCTTGCCGTCAATGATTTTTTTATCGGACAGAAAGGCCACGCATCGGCCCGGTACATTATAAAATACGGCGGCGTAAAAGAACCGCAGTCTTCAAGCGGCGTCATTGTTTCCACGGGCCTTGGTTCTACCGGCTGGATGAAAAGCGTCATCGCCGGGGCAAACCGCATTTCGTCATCCGTTATCGGCCGCCCGTACGGCAGTTCCACGGAAAGCGAAGAGCTTTCCGTGGAAGAGGGGGAATATACCCTTCAGGAAGAATGGGACGATACGGCGGATATGCTGATCGAAGAAGCGGCCGCCATACCGGAGCCTGCCGCCGGTCCGGACGCGGGCGAACCGTCCCCGGAGCGCGGGGTGAATTTCTGCAAACTGATCATGCCGGAGGAACCGCCGTGCGTCTTTAAAAGCGCCGAACCCCTTGCAAGAAAAGTAAAGCGAAAAAAAAGTTTTGGCATTTCAGAACTTTCTTCCGTAGTCGGAAAATGGTCAAGCGGTGAATTGCTCTTTGCCGTCCGGGAACCGTTCCCGTCGAAAACAACCGGAACAAACATGGTTTTCGGCAAAATTACGCCCGGCGAAACGCTGCGCATTGAATCCCTTATGGGCGAAAACGGCGTCATATTCAGTGACGGAATTGAAAGCGATTTTATCGCGTTCAATTCCGGCGCGGAGGCGGCCATTACCATTGCCGGGAAAAAAGGCCGTATGGTCGTGTAATCCGCCGCCGCCCGGCGGCGCGGGCACAGACAGTGCGCTTTTTAATTCCCGCCAAACAGCGCGTTTAATTTTTCCGACAGCAATTTTGCCTGCAAGGTATAGATTTCGTCCTCCGCTTCTTCTATGTCCTTGTCGCTTAACAACTGCCGTTTCTTTATAACCGTTGAATATAACCTGTCCGACGCGATTATCGCCGTTGTCTGATTGTCTATCAGTGAAAATTCAATATCCGACTCAAATTGAAATTCCCCATGCACAAATTGAGAAAAGTTCCTTGACCTGTTTGAATTGTTGTAGAATATCAAGGTATATTCACACAAGCTTCTGATTCCCAGCTCCTGTATAACCTCAAACGTTATCTTTTGGGGAATGAATATCCGCGGCACCGGCGCGAATTTTTCGACATGCGTTATGTTCTTCCCTTCGTTCATAATGTAATAGGACAACCCGCTGTTACCGGCGTTGTAACTATTGTACTGATACAAAAAAATAACCGCTATCGATACCTTGTTTTCGGGCGGAAATTTTGTCGATAAAATGGCCCCGATTATTTCCTGGCTTAACCCTTTTTCGGAAATCGCCACATTTGTTTCGGTAAAGTCATTTGTCCTGTAGGTAAATGAATCATACGACGGCGGCGCGGCGGCGCAGCCAATAAAAACGAAGGACAAAATTGATACGGCGGTATACATTTTCCCCATGATTTCCTCCTTTTGCTTCCCTGGTCTTCCATTCTACATACATCCGTATCCCTGTCAACTTCTCTCCTTTTCATCGGGAGAAGATATTCACCGCGAGTCGAATGAGGGAATACGGGAAGAAAAGAAGAAGAGAAACCGCGAAGATTATATGATATTTGCAAAAGGGGTATCCTGTAGCCGACGGGCTATGGGAGGGTCAGCCCCTTTCGGGGCTAATCAGAAAGGCGCCGATTGTTTTGTGCAGAGAGGGAACGGCTTGGCGAAAGCCAGGCAGACCTCGCCACTAAGAGTAATCTACAGACGGCAGCCGAAAACAAAAATGCGGGACAGCGTTGAGGCGCTGTCACCGCGGATAGGAGTTCGGTTTACCCCGAGCAGAGACTCCCATTCCTCGAATTTACCACTTTGGAGGAGAACATGAAAGAGCGGTTTGTAGGGATTGACCTGGCAAAACGGACGATGGCAGTGTGCATCGTGAGCGATGGGGAGCCGATAGAGCGGCACGGGCTGAAGACGGACGGGGAGGGCCGGAAGCGGCTGTGCCGTCTGCTAAAAAAGACCGACACGGTAGCCCTTGAGGTATGCGCCTACGCGACGGTACTGGTACGCCAGCTTAACCGGGAGGTGGGGTGCACAGTGATCATGCTCAATCCCGGCCGGCTGCAGGTGATATGGAAGAGCGCGAAAAAGACGGACAAGGAAGACGCGCTGAAACTGGCGAAGCTCGTCCAGCGGACACCAGAGGAGGAGCTGCCGGTAGTTCCGCTGATAAGCGA
>JAIRXH010000093.1 GCA_031268385.1 Treponema sp.
GCCGCCCTGGACGCCGAACGCGGCGCGGTACTCGCCCGCTTCGGGACCGGCGTTCTGGGGGATGACGGAAAGGTAAACCGGCGCGTGTTGGGCGAAAGGGTCTTCGGAAAAAAGGCGGAACTGGCCGCCCTTGAGGCCATTGTTCATCCCGCGGTAAACCGCATGACCGAAGCCTGGGTGGCAGAGCAAGGGGGGAAAAGCTGCGTGATCAACGCGGCGCTGCTCCACAGATCATCCGTCTTTGGAAGGCTCGACGGCATTATACTGGTCGAAGCCCCCCTCCTCACGCGGCTGCTGCGGGCCCGCAGGCGGGACGGCCTTTCATGGGCGGACCTTGTCAAACGGTTCATGAGCCAAAAAGATTTCCGGTCTCAATATTTGCCGGGAAAAGCCGATATATACAAGGTAGAAAACCGGATTTCTTTTCCTTTATGTACCCGGTTTTCGAGGGAGAAATTGGAAAACCGGATAGATGCGATTTTGTCCGGAGAGGGGATGGTGCGTTAGATCATGGAAAAGAAAAAGATCATTCTGGTTGCGGTTTCTGTCGGCGTATTTCTGGTCATTGCTATCAGCGCCGCCATTTTGATAGTCGCGCCCAAAACTTCCGGGACCGCCGTCGCGGCCGTCCGTCCTGTTTCGCCGGGACTGCCCCGGGACTACCGGACGCCGGAGGCCGCTTCCCGGCCGGACAGCAGAATACCTGGTGAAGGCGCGCAGCCCGCGTCGGTGGACGCGGTAGACATGGTGCGGAATGCCGACGGCATACAGGGAATTCAGTCTCCGCCCCAGGCGACGGCGATACAGGAAAATCATTTTTACATAAACGGCGAAAACGCGGAAGATTCCTACCGCGTTGAGGCAAACAATATGGAAGCCTCCCCCTCAAGGGTGGTGATCAACGTTCCCAAACCAACCACGGCGGCGGTTCCCGACGTGCCCGTTCCGGCGCGGACAGAAACAGCCGCGGCCGGGAACCGCGCCCGCGCCGCCGCTCCCGCCCGTGAGACCGCCGCGCCCGCCGCATCCGGGGCGGGCAGCGCCAGGACGGGAAGCGCGCCCGCGGGAAACGCCAAGGCAGGAAACGCCGCAGCAAAGACTCCCGCCGCCGCCTCTTCGGCGTACCGGGACTACTGGGTACAGGCCGGGGCCTTTTCCGCCAAGATCAGGGCCGAAGGCGCGCGGGAAATACTGGCATCCAAGGGCATCACGTCGATCATCGAGAACCGCGTCGTGGACGGCAAAACATGGTACCGGGTACGCGTCGGTCCGTATACATCCGAAAACGAGGCCAATTACTGGCTTTCGCTGGTTAAAACAATAGACGGCTTTACCGAAAGCCAGGTCAGGCTGACGGGGGCGCCGCGCTAACGCCGATTAGCCGCAAGTTAATCAGCGTTACCCTGACGGACCGCCTTCGCGGCCTCCGCGTCCTTTCCGGAAAAGGTCTCCGTTTCCGTTTTTATCAAGGGAGGCTGTTCCAAAACTTCAGTTTTTGGAACAGCTTCTTACCCCGGAGAAAATTGCATAAGCCGCAAATGCTTAACTTATAAAGAATTGGCAATTTTCTCCAAGAGCTTGTTTCAAAACCAACCGGGTTTTGGAACAAGCTCAAGGTTCCATTGAAGCGCCTCGCATGACTGCGCCCTATATAGGGCATGAGAAATGCGGTCATTCGGGGACTTTTTGTCATGGTTTCCGGCATTCTCTGCGCGGAACATGCGGAACATACGGCGCTCTGGACGGGTTCCTGGGAATACGGGAAAAATCTTGTCAACAGGGGAGATCTCAGATTTTCACTTCCCTTCACCTTTGCCCTGCGGGCGGAGGCCGTGGACCGGCGGCCCGAAGACATTACCCGTACCGGTTTTCACGCGGCAGGTTTCGGGGAGAGCGGAAAAGAGGGACTGACCTCTTTTTCGGGAGGGCTCTACCATAACGCCACAGGTTCGCGGTTTCTCTGGGGAATTCTGGACGAATGGGGACTCCCCGCCCGCATCCGCAATCCGTGGATACGTTCGCTCCCCTTTGCCGAAAACCGCAAACCCTCCATGGCGGATCTTGAAACGGACCCGTCTTCAACCAAAGACGCGGAGGCCTACCTTTACCTGGGAAGTCCTTCCCTGGAATTTTTCCGGGACAGCGTGTTTCGTACTGCCGTGCGTGGATTCGCCTCCGTTCAGGTTGATACGGCAATGGAAACAGGTTTTGGCGGCGGTCTTGACTTTCGTTTCGGCAAAAAGAATGTGCTTTCCCTTGAAGGTTTCTACACAGGAGGAACGCTGTCCCAAAGAAAAAGCGGAACGTGGTTTTCCGAAAGCCCGCCGCTTCCCGAAAGGGATTTCCGCCTGTACGCCGCGGGCTTTTTTCTTGACACCCCGTTTCTGGCCGCCGGTTCCGACTGGGCCTTCTCCGACACTTGGGCCTACGGCAGGGATGTATACGGAAACTTGGGAATATGGATCGGGAATTTTCTTCCCTTCGCGGGAGGAACCTGGCGGCTTTCCTTTGCCGCCGACGGAGCGGGAAACCGCTACACAGGAAGGGACGGTTCCAATCCGGGGGCGGCATTCCGGAGCGGCGGCAAATTTGAATGGAAGGGAAAACGGAACAGCCTGTTCCGCGCAAGCACAAGCCTCCGCGCCCCGGCCCTGGGCGAAAAATTCAACCGGAGTTCATCCGCCGTGTATGTCCGTTTTCCGCCGCCGCCGGCCGCGCGAAGCCGCCTTCCGGGCGCTGCGGGGAACTTTCCCGCAAGAATTGCGCGCTTCTCCCTTGAGGCCGCAAGGGACGGACGGGACGCCGCGAAGATACTCGACAGCATGGACGGCTCGCTGTCCCTTTCGCTGAATGTGGGACGGGGAAACGCCGTTCCGCCCCTGGGCATTACCCTTTCGGGATCGGTCGCCGGAACGGCAGCGGAAGGGTGGATATCACCCTATCCCGCTGCGGCCGGACACCGTTTCGATTCCGCCCGCGCCGGCTGGGAATTTTTGTGGTCCCCTTCGGGAAAGCCCCTGCGCATACCGGGTACTTTTCAGTTCAGAACCCGCGCGGGATACACGGCAAGGGACAAAAAAGATCCGTTTTGGGACTTCTCGTTTTCCACGGCCCTGCGTTTCAGATACGGCAGACTCAGCGTCAAAATAGCCGCGGGCGAAATATCCGAAAGAAAACCCTTTCCCGATCCCGGCACTTGGGACTACACGCTTTCCTGGAATCTGCGCGACGCGTTCCGCCGGGACACACAGTGAACAACACCGGAAAAGCGCCGGAGCATGGGTCAGGAAGCAAAACTCGATCCGGCTTTTACCGAAAGGCCCGCTCCTGCCGCGGTAGTGTATTCGGCGTCGGGGGGATATTCGAACTCGACGCCGTACATCCCGGTAATGACGGAGAGGACCTGTTTTCCTATAGGATTGTTGCTGCCCCGTCCTGTGACAATGACCCTGTCGAGGTTTTTGCTTTTCGCGGCAAAGACCGACAACATGCCGATAACCTGATAGGCCATGTTAAGAAGACCCCGCGCAATGTCGCCCGGAGCGGCGGAATCGAGCATCTTGCCAAAATTGCTCGCGGTAGTTTCGCCGTCAAGAAAACTCAGGCGCGTGTCCATAATGTCTTCCAGCAGCAGATCCACCTGCTTCAGGTTGCCCCCCGCCGCGAGCGCCATGATTCCGCTGAAATCGGATACGGGGAGCAGCTTTTTGGCGAGTCCCTGAACAGTGCCGCCTCCCACGCCGGAACCGCCCAGGTGGACAATGCTGCCCTCTTCCGCTTCAATGATCGCCGTACCGGTTCCCACATTGGCAATAATGATATGATCCTTTCCCGAAAGGAACATTCCCCCTATGCCTATGGCGGTAATCTCGTCCACCCGCCGCGCGGGGATTCCGAATATTTCTTTTCCCAGCTTTGACGAACCCGCGCCGGTGATGATGATCCCTTCAATGTCGGACATCCTGATGCCGTTTTCAAGAACAAGTTTTCCGAAAGCCCCGGTGGCGGATGTTACCGCGTCGGCGGCGCGGGTTTTGATCTTCTTGACAAGTTTCCCGTTTTCCACGGAGACAGCCTTGGTGGTGGTGGTGCCTATGTCTATGCCCAGTATCATCGCGCCTCCTGTGGCGTCACTATACCGGAAAAAAAGAGGAACGTTAAGGTAACGCTGGACGGCAATTCCCGGCCTGGCCGGTAAAAATGAAAGGACGCCACAAGAGTGTATCAGAGGTCCTTTCAGTTTATGACAAGTTCCCAGTAGCCGACATCGAGCCGGCGGCCATGTTTGAAACCGATCTCCCTGAAACGGGCAATCCCGGTAAAGCCGAATTTTTCCTGCAGGGCCACGCTCCGTTCGTTGGGCAGGGTAACGGCCGAAACAATCGCGTGAATTTCCGTTTCCCTTGCCGCCTCAAGGAGACGCGCCAGAAGCTCTGTCCCTATTCCTTCGCCCTGCCTGTCCTGCCGTATGTAGACGGAAAGTTCCGCCGCGAAACGGTAGGCGGAACGCTCCCGGTAGGCGTTCAGGTATGCGTAGCCGAGAACGCCCCCGTTTTCCTCACAGACAAACCAGGGGTATTTCGCGGTAACGGCGCCGATGCGCCGCTTCATTTCGGAAGGATCAAGCGGTTCTTCCTCGAACGTAACAACCGTGTTCTTTATGTAATAATTGTAGATGCCTGAGACCTCGGCGGCGTCTTCAGGGCATACCGGACGAACAAGATTCGGACGAACCATGATTTGTTATAATCCGCATTTCACCTGGCGTCAATGGACAGGTTCCTTTCGCACTGTCATACTTGCCGTCATGAAACCAATGCGGAGAAAGGACAGGGAAATCTCTGCCGAAGAGGCCCTGGCCATCGTTGACACATGCGTCTATGCCGTCCTTTCGACGGTGAACGAAGATCTTTCGCCCTACGGAACGCCCCTTTCCATAGTGCGGGACGGCGGAGAGGTCTACTTCCACTGCGCCCGTGAGGGCCGCAAGACTGAAAACCTTATAAGGGACAGCAGGGTATGCCTTGTCTGCGTCGGGAATGTCAGGGAGCCGCCCGATAATTTTACCGTGGAATATGAATCCGCCGTTGTTTTTGGAAAAGCCCGCGAGCTTACGGAAGACGGGGAAAAACTGCGCGTCCTCCGCCTTCTTTGCGAACGGCACACCCCGGCGAACATGGCGGCCTTTGAAACGGAGGCGGCGCGGGGACTTGCCGCAACGGCCGTGTGGAGCGTCGGCATAGACGGGGTCTCGGGAAAACGGAACCGGCCGCACGAACGGGGGCGAAGGTGAAGCTGCGCTTCACCTTCGCCTGGGGAGTTTTTGCTACGCAAAAACTCCAGGAAGAACAAAAAATATGGTGCCTGGCACCGAGTGCCCCGCCTCGTAAGCGTGCCTTCGGCCTTTGACAGATTCCCCCCGCCCGTGGTACGGTGTCTTCATGAGTAAAGGAAGCGCCGGTTCCGGTTTACGCAGCTCTTCCCGCCTGCCGCGTGTTACAGAAGCTCTTACCCTCCCCCGTATATAGTGTAGATTCCGCCGAATATACCCCATATACCACCCCTTGGAGTTTTCGCATCGCCCCCTGGAGTTTTCGCACCGCCCCCTGGAGTTTTCGGCACCGCGCCTGGAGTTTTCGCACCGCGAAAACTCCCCAGCTCAAGCAGAAGCAAAGCTTCTGCTTGAGCCCATATAGTGCCGCCAGGGGCGCACACGGCCGCCTTGGCGCGGGAAACCGCCGTTATAACTCGGGAAATAATCATTTTAACTCGAGTTATAATCATTTTAACTCGAGAAATTTTCGTTTTAACTCGAGTTATAATCATTTTAACCCGGGAAATTTTCGTTTTAACTCGAGTTATAATCATTTTAACTCGGGAAATTTTCGTTTTAACTCGAGTTATAATCATTTTAACCCGGGAAATTTTCGTTTTAACCCGAGTTATAATCAGTGTGCCCTGGGGGAATTGCCGGTAGTTCCCGGGAATTTTTCAGGTGAGGCAGTTCCAAAATGTCAAATTTTGGAACTGCACCCTATAAAAACCGCAGTTTTGCAGCCCGAAGGGCGAAAAACTGC